>JAQVLM010000169.1 GCA_028704125.1 Opitutales bacterium | reverse complement strand
GCACCGGCAGGCGGCGTTCTGTGGGGTGGATCTTCTGGCCTACTCGATCATGTCGAATCATTTTCACATTCTGGCCCGGGTGCGGCATGAAAAGCCCCGGACGGATGAGGAACTATTAGAGCGTTTCCGTAGTTTGCATGAGGGCTGTCGGATGTCTCCCTATTCGATGACGCCGGAGGCTCTGGAGAAGGCTTTGGAACGAAAGGATGAGGAGACTCAGCGTGTGCGGGATGCGTTGCTGGCGCGCATGGGGGATGTGTCGGTGTTCATGCGTGAGCTCAAGCAGCGTTTCAGCATCTGGTATAACCACCAGAATGGAAACCGTGGCACGTTGTGGATGGAGCGCTTCAAGAGCCTGGTGGTGGAGCCTTCCCTACAGGCGATGGCGACGGTAGCGGCTTACATCGATCTGAATGCTGTGAGATCCAAGCAGGTTGAGGATCCGGCGGATTACCGTTTCTGCAGCTATGCCGCCGCAATGGGCGGCAAGTTATCCGCGATTGAGGGATATCGGCTCATCTACGGTGGGCTTGGCTTCGCCGAAGTAATGGCCGGGTATCGTCTTTGTCTGTTTGGGAAAGGAGCAAAGCCAAAGGGCGAGCAGGATAAGGACCGTGGCGTCATTCCGGAGGAGAAGCTCAATGAGGTGATCCGCAGCGGCGGCAAGGTGGAGCTGCCGGAGTTATTGCGCCGCAGGGTCCGCTACTTCAGCGATGGGATGGCGATCGGTTCAAAGCTCTTCCTGAAAGGGATGTATGAGGATCACCGGGATTGCTTTCCCGAAAGCCGGAAAGCCCGGTTTGCCAAAATGAAAGGCGCCGACTGGGGTGGACTTCAGGTCGTCCGTGACCTCAAGGTTAATCTTTTCGGGTGATAGGGGGCTGGATTAAGTCCGATAAGGGGCCTTCCGGTCGTCCCGAAGTCTTATTTCCACCTGAAACAGTCATTGGTGTTGAGTTACAGGAAAGCCGTTTCGTGAAGTGCTGAAGCTGATTCCCGATACGCGGATTTGGGGAAGTGTATTGAGGGATCCGGTGGATGTCGTAGGTGTGGCGTATAGGTGAGGTCCGTCGAATGAATCCGAGGGCCGGATGATGCTGATTTTTTGAAATGAGTGTCGTCAGCGCGGGGCGTCAGGCGTGCAATAGCAGGGACTCGATGGCTTGATGGCAGAATTGCAAATATCCGGATCCGAACAGGTTAAGGTGGTTCAGTATATGGTAGAGATTGTAGGTGGTTTGGCGTCTTGAGTGGTCATCCGGCAGGGGCCATGCTTCTTGATATGCGTGGTAAAAACCGGGAGAGAAACCGCCGAACACATGGGTGAATGCAATATCGGTTTCCCTGTCTCCGTAGTAGGATGCGGGATCGAACACGACGGGTTGGTCTCCTTCGATGGAAGCGGCATTCCCGCCCCAGAGATCGCCATGAAGGAATGAAGGTTGGGGGGTATGTCCGTCCATGAGCCGGAAAAACCCCTTCTCCAATCCATTCCATCGGGAAGATGGGATCAGGTGTTCTGCCATTTTGAGCTGTGGGAGTAATCGGTGTTTCCAGAAGAATGTGGCCCAATTGGATTCCCGGGTGTTGTCTTGTGGGGTGGCTCCGATGAAGTTATGGGAGTCCCATCCGAAGGTTGGAGTGGTTTGGCGGTGCAATGTGGCCAGTTGATGTCCCAAACGGATCGCCGCATCCGTGTGGAGTGGTTGCAGGTTGAGGTGTTCGAGGATGAGAATACAGCTATCCTTCGACTCAATGATGGCGAGGGGATGGGGGCACCGGATGGAGTGGGTGTCCGACATGCGGAGGAGGCAGAGGTGCTCGGCTCGCAGCATGGGTGCTTTGGGTCCGGATCCTTGTTTGACGAAAACGGTGGTTCCATCCTTGAAACACACGCGGAATGCCTCATGGATGCATCCTCCCGCTACTGGACGCACTGAGGCGGGATTTGCCTTGATGCCGAGGGTTTCCGCGATTTGATGAATCTTTTCTGAATCCATGAAGCGGTTTTGCTATCGAATAGAAATACGGTGGCGAATTTGCCGCAACCCAATCCAGAGTTTGTGAAGTTTCAAAGTCCAGTCAATGAGTCTGTGCCGGGGTCTGATCCTGAGAAAGGATTGGTCCGGGTGCATTGGTTTGACCGGGACAAGGAGCCTGTTGGCTCGATATTGGCGCGATGGGGAGTGGCGGCTCTATGTGCTTTGGCGTTCAACATGACCTATTTTTTTGCCTTGCCCGGGGTCGCGTTGACGGAGGAAGCATCCGGAGTGCAGAAAAGCGCTGAGCAGGAGTTTGATTTGCAGTTAGTGGAAGCGGAGGAGGAGCAGCGGTATGTTGAGGCCAATCCGGATGCTCCGGAGAACGAACCGGATCGAACCAATCAGTTCAGTGATCGGGCTCAACAGGCGGCGCAGGAGAATCAGGTAGGGGATACGCCGTCGCCGACCCCATTCGTGGACGGAGAGGAAGTGGATTCGCAAAAGATCAAGGAAGGCTCGATGCCGGTGGAGCCATCCCTTTCTCAGCCAGTCATAGAGTCCGTGCAAGGCGGCCAGTCGTCGCAGGGGCAGCTGGCTTCGGCTGATTCGGAGCCTTCTCCAGAACAACCCCTCATTCAGACCATGCCGAAGGTGGCGCCTCCGCCTCCCACTCCGGAATTCATCGATGAGGTGGAGGAGCAGGACGAGGGGGGAGTGGAGATTCCGATCATCCGGAAGAACAGTGAAGATCCGGATCCTGATTCAACTCGTGAGGATGAGAAGACCGTGAATGTTAACATTCCTCCAAGTGTGGCGCAGCTTTTGTCCGAGTTTCAACAGGAGCTTCCGGAGGTGGATCAGCCGGAAGGAAGCGAGAATGCCCGCCCCCAGCCGATGCCCCGGCCGCGGCTATCGCCGGATGTATTACCCGGGCCGTTGATGGCTTCGCAGAACTACGCTGCCAGCATGGGAATCACGGCTATCGATGCGCGGTTCTCCCAGTTCGGGTTTTACCTCAAGCAGATGTTTGATACGATTCAGCTGCAATGGTACTCGTTGTTGGCGAATGTGACCATCGGACAGGAAAACCGGCCGGCGCGGGTGGATGTGGAGTTTGTCCTGACTTCTGAAGGGCGCGTGGACAAGGCGGAGGTGTTGGATACGAATGCCGGACAGCTTGCGACGCTGTTGTGCAAGGATGCGATTGAGTCAAGGTCGCCGTTTGGCCCGTGGACCGAGCAGATGGTGGCTTCCATGGGGGATGAAACCACAATCCGGATCCGTTTTATTTACTATTGAAGGCAGGACAGGATGGATGATCTGACACAGATTCCGCTCGGAAAGGGAGTAAGGGTAATACAATTCCATGAGTGTGGCCTTCTTCTTCTGGATAAACCGGATGGAATCTTGTCGATGCCCAATCGGGAAAGCGAAATCAACCGGAGCTTGGTTTGCGCGAAGTATGATGCGAAGCGGGAATGCTATCACTGGAAGGACGCCTCCGGGGCGACGCGTGAGGTGTACCTTTGCAATCGTTTGGATTCGCCGACTTCGGGTGTGGTGGTTTGCGCCTTGAATGCGGTTGTGGCTGAGACCTTGAACCGTTTGTTCCGTGAGCGGAAAACCCACAAAAGCTACCTTGCGGTGGTGGGTGGTGTGATCAAAGAAAACCGCGGCGAATGGAGGGATCGGCTTGGACGCGAGAGAAAGAACGGGAAGCTGAGTGTGGATGCGGCGGAGGATGGGATGCCGGCATTCACCCGTTGGACGGTTCTGAAGCGCCGCAGCCAGCCGGTTGGTATCACGCTGTTGAGGTTGGAGCCGGGAACGGGGCGGACACATCAACTCAGGGTTCAGTGCAGTTTGCGCCACCATGGCATTCTGGGTGATCGCAACTACGGAGAGTTTGCCCTGAACAAGCGGGTCAAGCAGTGGATGGATGTGGACCGGCTCTGTTTGCATGCGCACCGGATCCAGTTTGAATTGAAGGTGGGTCGCGCCCGTATTCAGGTCGATGCCGAAAGCCGCCCACCCGCCCTGTTTGACGCGTTGTTTGCGTAATTTGGCATGGAGCGCGCAGGGCCCAGGTTCGCCTTGGGCGTCCGGGTCTGGTTACACTTGCACAGGTCGCCCCGGAGAATAATCCCGATGGTCGAAATAGACGGTTTTGGGGCGTTTCTCGTGTTCGCGGTGTGCCTGATCCAGTCGATCGCGATAGGCTTGAGGTGTTTCGCCGGTGAGTTTGCGGAAAACCCTGGCGAAATAAGCCGGGTCGGAGAAGCCGCTGGACCAGGCGATTTCGGATACGTAAAGTGAAGTGGTTTCGAGTGCGTAGATTGCTCCCTGGATACGGATGCGTTGGATGTAGTGAATCAGTTTTTCGCCTGTTTCCGTGTGGAACAAGTGTGAGAGATAATCGGCTGAACACTGCATGCGTTCCGCGATGGATTTCACGTTGAGTTGGGGATTTGAAATTTGCTCACGGACCAGCCATTTAACCTGAAAGACCTTTCCAACATCCCGGTTCACGGCCTCGCCTGCGGTTTCGACTGTGTTAAGGAGCGAACCCAGCAGGGTGATCATCAGGCCCTTGATAACGTATTGTTTGGCCGGTGCATTCATGTGGAACGCCTGTGTAAGCTGGTTGCAGTTTGCGAGGATCTGCACGAGGTTTGGCGCATCGAAAAATAGGATACTCTGGATGTCCGGATGCCCTGGGGTCGCCTCGAAAGCAAAGTGGAGGCTAATTGAATTGCTGTAGAATCCGCCGACGAGGTTTCTGAAACCGTAGTGGTCGGGGCTTACGCTTTCGCGGTGGGGAAGCCCGGCCGGGATAATGCAGCACTCATCCGGTTGGACACATACTTCCTCTCTGGGAAGGTGAAAGCGGGTCTCTCCGTGAATTTGGAAGAACAGCTCGGGATTGAAGTGGAAGTGCATGCCGAGATGCTTTTGCATGCGTCCTTCCGCCTGCGGGATTTTGAGTGGCAGGGTCCCTTTCTCCGCTTTTTGGATGTGAGCGATAAGGATGTCCCGGATTTCTGCCCGGACGAGCCGATGGGAGTGGGATTCTGGAGCCACAACCGAGGGCAAGGTCATTGAGGCAGCCGGTGGGGTTACGGATGATGCGGTCATTGGGTTGGAGGATAGGTATGGCATCCATCATAGTGAGGGCTTGCCGGAGTGCAAATCCAGAAAGCGTGTTCGCCTCTGTATCAGTTTTCCTGAAAATGGACGGGAGACCCTTTACAGTTTTCCCTGTCCTGTGGTGGATTCCAGACCGCTTGGCAGGCATATGGGCTCCTCTTTTTTATGCCGGAAAGCTCTGCCGCCGGTGTCTATGCAACACTCCTCGATCCTGGAACAAGTTGAAAAGGAGTGGACCAAGGGCCGGGCGTTGACTAAGGATACTTGGGTATGAATGAGTGGATTCGTTTGGGACTTGCGGTGTTGATGGCCTGGGCGTGGGGCGGATGCTCGCGTCAGGATGGGGGTCGTGGATTGTCGGGATTTCCGGAACCGGCGGATGGGGTGGTGCTGCAAACGGATTGGTTTGCCCAACCCGAATATGCCGGGTTTTACCAGGCATTGGCGGCTGGAATCTACGAGGCGCACGGGCTGAAGGTCACGATACTGGAAGGTGGTCCCAATGCTGACCCGATGAAGCGATTGGCGTTGAAGCGCGCGCATTTCATCAATGCGCGTTCGGATGATGCCATTGTAGCGGTGGCGCGCGGGATGCCGGTCCGGTTTGTGGGTGTGACGCTTCAGCACAATCCCCAGGCGATTCTTTCGCACGAGGCAAATGCGATACGGCGTTTCGAGGATCTCGATGGTAAACGCATCATGGTGGATGTCGGTGCGCCGTGGATTCGCTATCTGGAAAAGAAGTACGGCATTGAAATGCAATTGATGCCGCACAATTTCGGTTTGAATCATTTTCTGAGCAATCCGGACTTTGTGATGCAGTGTTTTTTGACCAATGAACCCTACTATGTGCGACAGAAAGGGGCTGTTCCGCATGTCTTACCGATGTGGGAGTCGGGTTTTGACGCTTACCGGGGGATCATCGTGCATGAGGATTTCCTGAAGAGTTATCCCGACGTGGTGAGGCGTTTTGTTCAGGCGACCCACGAAGGGTGGCATTCATACCTCTATGGCGACTATCATCCCGCCCATAGGCTGATCGCCGAACGGAATCCGATGATGACGGATGATTTCATGGAGTATATCCGGAAAAGCTTGTTTCAGTGGGGCATTGTATCGGGAGAGGGCAATGATCCGTCAGTGATTGGGTCGGTGGACAATGAACGGCTGTCGCAGCAGATAGAAATCCTGCACGAGTTGGGTGTGATCGAAAAAAAGGTTGATCTCGCATCGGTGTTTGCTTTTTAGGTCGAAAGGGACCGGCGTCCGGTTCACGAACTTCTAACACAACACACTCAATCCGTCCTCGGGACGGAAAACCTGCGGGATTTGGTGCAGCATCTTCCGTCAGGGCGATCAACCCATGAATATCCTGAATGATAGAACGTGGGTGCTCTCCTTGGTGGGGGCACTCGTTTTTTCCGGGGCGGCTTGTCCGTTCCGTGGGCATGCCTATGAGCCAGCGGACAGCCATGGACCTGTTGAGGAATTGGAGGCTTTCAGTATGCGCGAGAGCCAGCGGTTCCGGCAGGGTGGACTGGATCCTTCTTCCCGACCGGTGTCTTCGGTATTCGTCGGAGACTGGGATGCGATGGACATTCCGCGGTCGGTGACGGTGGTGACTTCCGAACACATGAAGCTTCTGGGGATTGAGGACCTCAGGGGGGTGTCCCAGATGGGAGCGGGAACTCAGCTCATCAACCACTACGGGGTAACGGGTGCTCCGATCCTGAGAGGGGTCAAGGGCGCGACGCTTTTGAATGGCATGGTGCGTGGATTCAACCTGAACGAAATGCCGTTGTCCCTCGGTTCATGTGAGGCGATGGACATTGTTAAAGGGCCGACGCCCCCTCATGTAACGCCAACCCATGTGGGC
>JAQVLM010000168.1 GCA_028704125.1 Opitutales bacterium | reverse complement strand
GTCTTGTCGAATCTGATCCAATTGTGCAGTGGATGAAACAGGCTCGCCACGATAACCCGGCCATTCGACAGGCTCATTCCGAATGGTCGGCTGCCCGTGCACGGGTTTTGCAGGCCCGGGCGTTGCCTGATCCAACGGTCACCGTTGAGATCATGGGTTCGAATATTTCCGAAGCTGATCGAAACATAAGGATCGCCCAAGCTTTCCCTTGGCCGGGAACCATTCGATCCCGTTCCGATATAGCATCGTTTCAGGCGCAATCGTATTGGCACGAAGTCCAGACCATCGAATTGGAAACGGTATCCCGTTTGCAGATTCTTGCATTCCGAATCGCCTATTTGAGCAAAACAAGGGAGCTTACCGAGGCGAACCTAGAGATATTCCGAAAACAGGAAGATTTCCTCACACAACAATCCAGAGGAGGAGGCGACGTCGTGGATTTGGTTCGGGTCGGCATGGAATCCGCATTACTCGCGGATGAGCTGGCTCAGATCGATGAGTTGATCCTCCAGGAGAAGTTTCTGATAGATGCCTTTTTGGGAAGCGAGGTCTCTCCGGATCAGATCAAAGGACTTCAAGTTCCCGTTGGCCCTCATCCGCCCGCTGATACGTATGGATTAGGCGAGAAGCTGCTTCGATCCAATCCGACGCTTCAAGGACTCGCTACACGCGTGGATGCGGCGAGAGTGGGACTGCGACTCGCCCGGCTTGAGAATTATCCGGAGTTCATGTTAGGAGTTTCTTACCTGCGTATGAACGAGGCGTCGGGACATGGCGTCGGTGGTTGGAGTGATGACACCGGGTTGATGGTATCTCTCAGCATTCCGTTTTGGGGTGATAAGAAAAGAGGAAGAAGATTGGAGGCCTCCGCATTATTGGATTCCGCAGAACAAGCCTATGAAGGCAGTCTCAATGAGCTTAACGCAAGGCTCGTGGCGCTGCTTTCACGTGAGCGGGATGCCCAGCGTCGGGTTGCGTTATTCCGCGATCAGCTGTTGCCCAGAGCCCAACAGGCGCATGAATCGGTCGAATCTTCCTATCGTGCGGGCAGAGCCGGACTTCTCGACCTGTTTGATGCCCGACGAAAACTCCTCGAAGTCGAGATCCGATACTGGAAGGCGCTCGTAGATACCCACATCGTGGACGCCGAACTTCAGGCGCTGTTTGGTACGGAAATATCTGATAGCCATTTATGAACAAGAAGAAAACAGCATTCACCGTCGTGTTCATTCTGATCCTTTTACTTGCGGGAGTATTAGTGGGTCGATTGTCGACCGCTCTGTCCAGCCATGCGGACCATGGGTCCGAAGATGGTGTGACAGATGTCCCGGCGGAGTACACTTGCTCCATGCATCCGCAGGTTCGGCAACCGAATCCCGGGAAGTGCCCGATCTGTGCAATGGACTTGATTCCCGCCGTCCAGGCGAAATCCGGTGTTGATCATCCCCGCAGAGTGACCCTTTCTTCCCATGCCACGGCCCTTGCAAGAATACAGACCAGCCCCGTGAAGCGCGGGGTCGCCAAGTCTCAAATTCGCCTGTTGGGTCATATTGAGCCTGACGAATCCAGGGAACGTGCAGTTTCAGCCCGTTTTCCTGCGCGGGTCGAGCAGCTCTATATCAACTACAGTGGCCAGCTGGTGCGCCCGAATGATCATCTGGCCGCCCTTTACAGCCCCGAACTCCTGACCGCCCAAGTGGAGCTGCTCAGCGCGATCCGTTTCAACGACGAAGCGGCAACCCGTGCCGCACGCGGGAAGCTCTCTCTTTGGGGACTGAGCGAGGCCACCATCCAATCAATCGAACAACAGACAGAGCCCAGAGACACGATCGATATCGACTCTCCAATCGAGGGTTATGTGACGGAGAAGCGGATCAACGAAGGCGACTATGTTGATACCGGACAAGTCATGCTTCGGATTACCGATCTTTCTACCGTCTGGGTTATTCTAAACGCATATGAAACGGATAAACCCTTGCTGCGAATTGGCCAGGACGTCACATTTACGACTCCAGCTCTACCAGGTAAAACTTTCGAAGCGCGAATCGCTTTCATACCACCTTTTCTTGATGAAACCACGCGGACTTTCCGGGTGCGGGTGAGCGTTCCCAATCCCGATGTCTCCCTTAGACCTGGTATGTTTGTCACCGCGGTTGTCGAGGCACGGGTAACCAGCTCCGCGTCGTCGATCGATGCTTCACTCGCAGGAAAATGGATCAGTCCCATGCACCCGGAAATCGTGAAAGATGGGCCGGGAGTGTGCGATGTATGCGGTATGGACCTGATACCAATCGAAGAGTATGGATCGATCGGGGATGCTGATGAGGCCTCTTTGTTGCTCGTGCCAACCTCGGCGGTCCTGCAGACCGGCAAGCGCGCAATCGCGTATGTTGAAGTCCCGGACCTTGAACAGCCCACCTACGAGGGCAGGGAGATCGTAATTGGCGCCCGGGCGGGAGACTTTTTTGTCGTCGCATCAGGACTGCAGGAAGGAGAGCGGGTGGTCACGCATGGTGCCTTCAAGATCGACAGCACCTTGCAGCTTCATGCCAAGCCCGGCATGATGAGTCTCGTGGACGAGGATAAAGTGGCCACGGTTGAGCTCCAGTCCTCCGATCAGATGAGGCGATCGCTGACCCAAGTCCTTCATGCCTATTTCCCTCTGTGGCATTCTTTGGCTATGGACGATCTCTCTTCAGCCTCTGATGCAGCAGGTAAACTGGCAAGCATGGCCAACTATCAACTTGATCTTTACGGTGAAGCGGACTCTCAGGTGTATTTTAAGAGAGCCCTCGAACACATGGCACGGTTTTCCGCCTCGGTTGCAGCCGCTACCGACCTCGGGCAGGCAAGGGTGGATTTCGAGCATGTGTCGAACACCCTCATTGATGCTGTTCGCGTCATCGGACTGGAAGAGGGAGTAGAGGTTCACCTCGCCTTTTGTCCTATGACCTTTGAGGGCCGAAGGTCCGATTGGCTGCAGAACAATCAACAATTGCTCAACCCCTACTTTGGCGCGAAGATGCTCAAATGCGGAGATTTTGATGAGTTGGAGTTGCCCGTGCGAAACCCGCAACCCAAGCCAGGGGTGCCCCCCGGCCACCAACACTGAGGACACCACACCACCATGATCACCTGGATCGTTCAGCTCTGCTTGCGCAATCAGCTCATTGTAGTCCTTCTGCTGCTCCTCATGGTCGGTGGCGGACTGCTGGTTGCTCCCTTCAATTGGAAAACTCCCGGCTTGGAGCGCTTTCCGGTCCACGTGGACGCGATTCCCGATATTGGGGAGAATCAGCAAATCGTATTCACCGACTGGGAGGGGCGTTCTCCTCAGGATATCGAGGATCAAATCACTTACCCGCTGACCGTTGCACTGCTTGGTCTGCCTGACGTTAAGACCATACGAAGCTATTCAATGTTTGGTTTCTCAATGGTCTATGTGATTTTCCGCGATCAGGCTGAGTTTTATTGGTCTCGGTCCCGGATACTTGAGAAACTGAGCAGTCTGCCCCAGGGCACCTTGCCGGAAGGAGTGCAGCCAAGTCTAGGCCCCGACGCAACGGGTTTGGGGCAGGTTTATCAGTACACGATCGAAGGTAGGGACCCCAAGGGGAATCCGACAGGAGGTTGGGATTTGCACGAGTTGCGCTCAGTGCAGGACTATTTCGTCCGTTACGCGTTGCAGGCTGTGGACGGGGTCTCTGAGGTCGCATCTGTGGGCGGGTTCGTCCGAGAGTACCAAATCGATGTGATTCCCGAGGCCATGCGGGCCTACGAGGTCACCTTGGATCAGGTTATTGACGCAGTTCGCCGGTCCAACATGGACGTTGGTGCGCGAACGATGGAGATCAACCGGGTGGAGTATGTCATCCGGGGCCTCGGGTTCATCCGATCCCTCGATGATCTCGAGCAAACGACCGTCGCGGTTCGTGATCATGTTCCCATCACCTTGAAACAAATCGCTTCCGTCAGCTATGGCCCGGCCTTGAGGCGAGGCGTGCTGGACAGGGAGGGAGCGGAGGTCGTCGGAGGGATTGTGGTCGCTCGCTACGGCGCGAATCCCATGGAGGTCATCGAACGTGTCAAACGCCAAATCTCAGCGATCACTTCTGGTCTTCCGTCCAAGACGCTTGAGGACGGCACCTTGAGCAAATTGGAGATCGTTCCCTTCTACGACCGTTCCGGACTCATTCTGGAAACCTTGGGCACCCTAAACAACGCCATCGAGCAACAGATCCTTATCACGGTGATCGTGGTGATCCTCATGTTGCTCCATCTTCGCAGCGCCATGGTGATCTCCACCATGCTGCCTCTGACAGTCCTGATGACCTTCATCTTCATGAAGCTTTTCGGAGTCGATGCCAACATTGTTGCGTTGTCGGGTATCGCTATCGCGATCGGAACCATCGTGGATATGGGAATTGTAATTTCAGAAAACACCCTTCGCCACCTCGATAACGAACCAAAAGACAAGCGGCAATCCGTCCGGGCCACTGTGGAACGCTCGACAATCGAGGTCGGAGGAGCCGTATTCACAGCTGTTGCTACGACTGTGCTTAGTTTTCTGCCGGTTTTTGCTATGGAAGGAGCGGAAGGAAAGCTGTTCAGCCCTTTGGCCTACACCAAAACCTTTGCCCTCATCGCGGCTATCGTGCTGGCCTTGTGCATACTCCCCTCCTTTCTGGCTTGGTTCCTGGGCGCTTCCTCTCCACGTCGTAGGGTGACCCTCCTCACGACGGTAATGCTCCTGGCTGGGGGCATCCTGCTCCCCTGGTCCCTGTCGTGGTTCCCGTGGCAGGTAGGCTTGCTCATGACGCTTGTGGGCCTATTTGGACAAATCCGGGACAAACTGCCTGCGGTCTGGAAGCAGCGCATCATGCTAGGGTTTCAATACGCAATCGCGCTGTTGCTCGCGGGGATGCTGGCGAATCATTGGATGCCACTTGGGCCTGAGCGGGGTGTTTTAAACATCCTTTTTGTGGTGTTTGTGGCGGGTTCTCTCCTTGGGCTCGCTCATCTGTTCATCCGGATTTATCCAAGCCTCCTTCGTTGGTGCCTCGACTGCAAGTCTCTCCTGCTCAGTGGAGTTGCCTTACTCACTGCTTCTGGATTTGTGGTTTGGATGGGTTTTGGGAATACATTCTCATGGGTGCCGGAGGGTTTGCGTCATAACGCAGTCTGGAGGGCCGCTTACCACAGTTTCCCGGGTCTTGGAAAAGAATTCATGCCGAGCCTGGACGAAGGTTCTTTCCTCTATATGCCCACCATTATGCCACACGGCTCGATCGGTGAGGCTACTGAAGTCCTTTCTCTGCAAAACCAGGCCATTGCTTCGATTCCCGAGATCGACTCTGTCGTGGGTAAAATCGGGAGGGCGGAGAGTGCGCTTGATCCGGCGCCCGTTTCGATGGTCGAGACAGTGATCAATTACAAGCCGGAATACCTCGTGAATGAGAACGGCCAGCGGCTCCGCTTCCGATATGACCGCCGGGCAAAGGACTTCGTGCGCGATGCGGATGGCGGACTGATCCCCGATGCCAAGGGGCGGCCCTTCCGTCAGTGGCGGGATTCCATTCGCAGTCCGGACGACATTTGGCAGGAAATCGTGCATCTCGCTGAAGTGCCCGGCGCTACCTCAGCGCCGAAACTGCAACCCATCGAAACCCGTATTGTTATGCTCCAAAGCGGGATGCGTGCTCCATTTGGGGTTAAGGTGTATGGTCCGGACCTTGAGACCATTGAACGGGTAGGTCTGGAAATCGAAAATATCCTGCGTGAGGTCCCGATGATAGAACCGGCAACGGTCTTCGCCGACCGGATTGTGGGTGTTCCCTATTTGGAGATCGTGATCGATCGGATCGCGATTTCCCGCTACGGGCTTACCATTGCGGATGTGCAGGAAGTGATCGAGGTCGCAATTGGCGGGGCTCCCATCACTACCACCGTGGAAGGACGGGAACGCTATCCTGTGCGCATCCGCTACGCACGCGAACTAAGGGACAGTATCCAGTCGCTTGCCGGCATCCTCGTCCCCACCATGGACGGCTTGCACATCCCATTGGGGGAGCTCTCCGAAATCCGATATAGCCGTGGCCCGGAGGCCATCAAGTCGGAGGATACTTTCAAGGTGGGGTATGTGATCTTTGACAAAAAACCGGGTTACGCAGAGGTCGATGTGGTCGAAAGTGCGTCGCGCCTGCTTCGCGACAAACTGGAGCGCGGTATCTGGATTCTCCCCGCAGGCGTAACCTACCGTTTCACGGGTGCTTACGAAAACCAGGTGCGTGCGGAAGCACGGCTCACTGTCCTTGTTCCCCTTTCAATACTGCTCATTTTCCTTCTGATCTACGCACAATTCCGCGATGTCTCCCGATCGCTGTTGGTCTTTTGTGGCATCTTCATTGCATGGTCCGGAGGGTTTCTTCTACTCTGGCTCTATAACCAATCCTGGTTCATGGATGTCAGATTCCAGGGGATCGACCTTCGAAATCTCTTCCAGATAGGCCCGGTGAATCTGAGCGTTGCAGTATGGGTGGGCTTCCTTGCCCTGTTTGGAATAGCGACAGATGATGGTGTGCTGATGACCACCTACCTCAGCGATTCGTTCCAAAAGGATCCTCCGAAAGGCGTCGAGGCCATCCGGCAGGCGGTCGTAAAGGCAGCTGCCATGCGGGTGCGTCCGGCCATGCTGACCACTGTCACCACGGTGCTCGCTTTGCTTCCTGTGATCACCAGCACTGGACGCGGCTCCGATGTTATGGTCCCGATGGCACTTCCCACCATTGGCGGCATGACGGTGGCTATTCTCACCATGCTGAC
The DNA here is from genome assembly GCA_028704125.1 of Opitutales bacterium. Taxonomy (GTDB): domain Bacteria; phylum Verrucomicrobiota; class Verrucomicrobiia; order Opitutales; family JAFGAQ01; genus JAFGAQ01. The sequence goes on along the minus strand of JAQVLM010000168.1, from coordinate 188 downwards.
CACCCCCGTGCTATTCTGTCTGGTCGAAGAGCTGAGGCACAAATATGCTCGAAATGACTAAGGCCAGGTTTTTCTGACGGGTGTCATGACTGAGGAACTCCCGGAAGCCGTTTTCAAGAGCAATGGCCGCGCAATACTTTGGAAAGGTTGTGCTGGGTCTCCATGATAGAGAATGTTTTCATAACGCA
>JAQVLM010000167.1 GCA_028704125.1 Opitutales bacterium | reverse complement strand
CGTGCTGTTGAGGCGGTATCCGTATTTGGCGGAGACTCCGTAATAGGCGCCTTCCTCCCCTTCGTCAGGCGATACGAATCCGGCGAATGCACCGACGGTGATGCCCGACACGCTGTCGAGTTCGAAAGTGTGGGAGACTGTACCCTGAAGGGTCCACGTTTCCAGTGTGAGGTCGTAATAGACGTAACCCGAGGGATTGAGTGCCGTTTCAAAATTCAGGCCGACGTAGGGTTCCCAGGTCGGATTGTCATCGGATGGGCGTTCCGGATAATAGAATCCGGTGATGCCAACGTCGAGGATGACGGGGACGGTCACGTTGATATAGGAGTCGATTTGAGCGCTCTGCCCGAGAAACACGTTCATTTCGTTGGAGTAGAGCCAACCCAGATCACTGTCCCTCGCTTCGAAAGGCTCGGCAAACCAGATACCTGCGTAGGTGTCTCCATAAGTGAAGTCGACTTCGGTTTCGACGATGGAATCGGCGCGTTGCTGGCCCCTGAAATAGTAGTCGCTCTTGATGCCGGCGGAGATAGCGGCATCAAACATGGGCGCTGCCTGAAGGGATGCGGCTCCCGCAATCAGCAATACAGCGGTCGCAGTAAGGATGGAATCTTTCATTATCTGCAGATAGTTGGGTTGTTAGAATTGGAGGACTATTGTGCGGAAACAGCCCGGACAATACAACCCAAAAGCTGCGTGCGGGCACAAGCATTTTCTTCACAATTGCCCATGTTTGATGCGTTGGGGCGGTGCAGGTTTTTGAAAATATCCCATTCAACGGGCGGCGTAACCCGGATTGCTGAGGCGTCGGGCTGGCATTGACCTGCGCAGAAAAAGAAAAACCCGATTCCGGATGAATCGGAATCGGGTTGCTGTAAAAAACGGTTCGCTACGTCTTGAAGAATCAGAATCCGATCGAGAGTCCGCCGGTGAAGCAGAACCCGTTGTCCCAATTGCCGCCGGACAGTTCGGAGTCGCCATCCGTGTAGGCTACACCGAGTTTGGCGCTGGCTGTGTCGGTGATGCTGTAGACATAGTTCGCAGCAAGATTGAAGTAGAATCCGCCATCACCTTCGTCAGGAGATACGTAACCGGCCTTGGCTTCGACGTCGAAGCTTGCCGATTCATCTTCCATCGGGAAGCTGTAGGATACCCCGCCTTCGAATGCCCAGATTTCCAAGGTCACATCGTAGTAAACGTAGGCCGTTGGGGAGAGGGTGGTATCGAAGGCAACGCCCACGTACGGTTCCCATGTCGGGTTGTCGTCCGAAGGCAGTTCCGGATAATAGTAGGCGGTGACTCCCAGATCGACGGACATCAGGTCGTTGACCGCGATGCCATAGCCGGCGAAGATGTCGAGTTCGTTGGCGTAGTAAGCGCCCAAGTCCGAATCGACCGCTTCAAATGGGGATGCATACCAGAGTCCGGCGTAGAAATCCCCGTAGGTGTAATCGACCGCGGTTTCAATGAACGAATCCGCGAGCTGCGTGCCGCGGAAGTAGTAGTCGCTGTTGAATGCGGTGGACAACGTCAGGGATGTTTCTTCCTGAGCGAAGAGCGCACTGCAGATGAGCGTGGTAGCTGCGGCGGTGAGGATCTTGATATTCATAGCTGTCTAAGCGTCTGTTTGTTTGTTGAGAGAGTAATAGGAAATGACCCATCATCCCTGATTACGGTTGCAAACTCAAGCTAAGAACATGCCAATCCTGAGTTCAAACCGTATTCTGCACAGATTCATTGTCGGATAATCCGGGTGCAAGTGACTTGAGAAGCGATCCCGCTGTCCCCGGATGTCCCCAAATGGGGTTGTGACGCTACTCCCGTGACAGGACAATGGAGAGGGATTCCGGCGATCCGAGCGCGACTCCTCTGGGGCCGGGAGCAGCTCCGCCGACCGTGATGCGGAACTCGCCGGGAACAAATACTTTTTCTCCCCGCTGATTGTGCATGAGGAAGGTATCGGAGTCCAACTCCACATTGACTTTGGTTGTTTGACCGGGTTTGAGACGAACCCGGCGAACGGCGACTAGGCTCTCCTGCGGCACCTCAAAGGGGGCCTCGATGCAATGCAGGTAGACCTGAACCACTTCCTCGCCCTCGATCTCGCTGGTATTTTCCACCAGAAAGCTGACGCGGACGGGGTCTTTTTCCGCGAATGACATGCGGTTGAGGCCGATCGAAGCGTAGGTGAATTGGCTGTAGGAAAGGCCGAATCCAAACGGATACATCGGAGTGGCCGTGGCGTACCGGTAGGTCCGGCCGTTCATGGTGTAGGAGTCGAAAGGAGGCAGATCGTCGGCGATCATGGGGAAGGTAATGGGCAGGCGGCCCGATGGATTCACATCGCCGAAAAGGACATCCGCGATCGCGTTTCCACCTTGTTCTCCCGGATACCAGGCGAAGAGGACGGCATCGGACAGTTCATGTACCTCGTTCAGGAGCATGGGGCCTCCGCCCATCACCACCGTGATGATTTTGTTGGGGTTGTCCTTCCGGATCATGCGCAGGTATTCAAGCTGATTTCCCGGGATGTTGAGATCGATGCGGTCTCCCTGGTTTCTGGATAGGATCGATTCTCCCTCTTCGCCTTCGAGAAGTGGACTGGAGCCCAAGACGACAATGGTCACCGGAGACTGGCGGGCCATGCGGATCAGTCCGTCCGGATACTGATCATCGATCGGGAGGAGCGGAAATCCGTGGACGTATTGGACGCTGGTAGCCGCATTGACTCTGGCGGTGATCCCTTCGAGTGGGGTCACGAGATTGCCGGACAATCCATGGTAGTTGCCGAGGAGTGCCTCGGCATGTGCCGCAAGCGGACCTGCAACCAGCAGATCCGGCAGGTCTGCCGACAGGGGAAGAACACCATCGTTTTTGAGGAGCACGATGGATTGCGCGGCGGCTTCGCGTGCGAGTCGGATGTGCGCTTCGGAGCCGACGACATCCGGCGAGATGCGGTTGAACGAGACCTTGTCGATCGGGTCGAAGAGTCCCAGGCGGAATCGCGTGCGGAGGAGCTTGGCCAGCGCCTGGTCAATCTCCCTTTCGAAGATGATGCCGCGGTCGATAGCGGCCCCCAGTGAACGGAATGCTTCTCCGCAGTTGAGGTGTACGCCGCTCTTGATCGCCTTCGCGGCGGACTCGGCGGCGTCCGCCGTAATCTTGTGGTTCTGGTGGAAATCCTGAATGGCCCAACAATCCGAGACGATGTAGCCCTCGAAGCCCCATCGGGTTTGTAGAATATCTGCCAATAGGAACTCGCTCGAACAGCATGGAGCACCGAACACGGCGTTGTAAGCACACATCACCCCCTCAACTTTTGCCTCCACGATGAGCTTCTCAAAGGCCGGAAGATAGGATTCCCAAAGGTCTTTGCGCGGCGGGTGTGCGTCGAACGAATGACGCTGTGCTTCCGGTCCGGAGTGGACTGCATAGTGTTTGGCGCAGGCTGCGGTTTTCAGGTAGCGGGGATCTTCGCCCTGCATGCCGTGAACAAAGGCGGAGCCGAGGATCCCGGTCAGGTAAGGGTCTTCGCCAAAGGTTTCCATCCCACGGCCCCAGCGCGGATCCCGGAAGATGTTGATGTTGGGCGACCAGAAGGTGAGGCCGGGATAGCGGTCGCGATTGCCCAGTGCCCTGGCGGCGTTGAATTTTGCACGTGCCTCATCGGAAATTGCGGTGGCGATACGGTGAAGGAGGGTTTCATCGAAGGTGGCACCCAGGCCGATGACCTGTGGGAAGACGGTGGCCCTGCCGGAGCGGGCGACGCCGTGCAGGGCTTCGTTCCACCAGTCGTAGGCTGGGATCCCGAGGCGCTCGATGGCAGGTGCGTCGTGGAGCAGTTGGGCGATTTTCTCCTCGAGCGTCAGTTTCGAGATCAGATCAGCCACCCTCTTGTCGGTGGGGAGATCCGGGTCGAGGAAGTCTCCTTTGCCGGTTTGGGCGGAGAGCTGGGAAGCGCAGGTGCACCCCAAGGCGAAGGCGAGGAAGAAAAGAAGGGTAGGGGTCTTCGATTTCATCTGGATGAAGGGTCAGTTTTTGGCCTGTTTTTTGAGGCGATGGTGTTTGCGGAAGAATGCGAAGGAAATCGCAAACCATGAAAGGGTGTGCAGGCTCAGCCCGATCCAAAGGGCACGTCCGGTGGTATTCCAGAAAGCAAGAGGATGACTTTCGGGGTCGAAGGGGATGATGCGGGTCGCTGCGTAGAGGAGGTGGGATACCGGAGAAAGGGCGCCTATGTAGATGGCGGTTTCGTGCCAGCTTAAAGCAGCGGAGACGAAGATCCCGATCAGGCAGGGTAGTCCCCATACCAGCATCAGGTAGGTGGCGGTGCGGCCCGGCTCGATGAGGCTGATAGTGGCATGAAAGACAAGGATGGGCACAACCAGTGCGAGCGGGATGCCGATCCATTGGGTCCAATCGAGCAATTCAAAAGCCAGGATGCCATTGAGGTGAAGGGCCCGCATCTCGGTGGTGAGCGCGAAGGCCGCCACGAAAGCGATTGCCAGCGCAAACCAACCCGACGGGGCTTCGTCGCGCATTGGAGAGAGCAGCCACCGGTTCTTTTGGTAGGTATGCCGCCAACCTTTGAGGATCTCTCCATGGGTTGGCGTGGCGATGCTGATCAGCACCATGGCGCTGAGGAGAAGGAAGCACGAGAGGAGAAGCGGAAGAGTGGCCGCTACCTCAGGGGGGATCCGGGCGCCTGACATGGTTCCGAGGATCGGAAGGGTGAGTTCGGTGTTTCCGGTGATGACCGGCCAAATAGTACCCAATGCAAGGGTGGCGAGCAACACGAACACTGTCAGGGACTGGGCTTTGCTGAGAACATGGCATTCCGCGTCCCGCCATTTGCGGACGCAGATGGTCAGGAACATCAGGGAGAGCAAGCCTTGCAAGATCAGGGAAAAGACCAAGGGCGATACTTCGAGATCGAAGAAGGGAACCGGTCCCCGGGGATGGAGTTCAGATACTTGCGCCGGCATGCTCTCGTGCACCAATGGAATGATGGTATCCATGAGCACGGGCCTTACGGTGAGATACTGGAAAAAATAGAGCCCGAGGTGGGAGAATTGCGGCAAGACCAGATAAAGAAGGAGCACCATCCCCTGCGTCAGGCGGGTGGCGAACCTCCAGCGCTTGGCGGCGAGCCCGGCGGCCAGTCCGGTGAGGTGATAGAGAATGGAGGCGCTGAGAAAGACACCGTAGTAGGCGGCCGCGCTTCCAACCGGGATCTTCCCAACCCATATCGCAAACACCGAGAAAGGAAGGGTAAGGGCGAACAGAACATACTCGCGGATGGGTAGCCCGAAAAGAAAGCCAACCAAAGTGGCGAAGGGTCCCATGGGGGTGAGCCGCTGGTAGTCGAGCGTTCCAGCAACTTTGTCTTCGACCACTCCTCCTGCCACGCTCCCGGTTGCGATGAGCATGAGGAGGAGTCCTTGCAGGAAAAGAATCGGGAGGACAGCGGCCCGGGCAGCATCGCGTGCCGACAGGAGGCCGTGGTTGATTGCGGTATAGTAGGTGGTGAGGAAAAAGAAGCCGCTGAGCATGAGCACCCCGAGAATCCATGCAAAGGCCGTGCGGGGGCGCATGCGGCTGCGGATGAACCGCAGCATGAGCGGATTCTTCCACAAGGCCCATGCGGGAGTGGATTCAAAAGGTGCGGATGGCGGAAGGTCGTTCATGAGCGGGTAACGGTCTTGAGCATGTCCTCCAAGGTGGCAGATTTCCGGCGGAAGCCCAGGACCTGGATTCCAGCGGTTTCGATCATCTGCCGGAGGATCGCTGCCTGTTCGGCGTCTTCGCCTTCGAAGGTGGCCGCGAATTTTCCGGGTGCCATCGGTGCCCAGCTCGCGATCAGCGGCGAATCCAAGAGCCAAGCCCGTGCTTTGTCCGCAGAGTCGAGGGTTGTCTGGAATTCGACGGTGCGGCGGGCGTTGGGTTTACCGGGTTCCTCGGTGAATCCATCCAATGGTCCGACGTATCGGAGTTTGCCAAGGTGCATGATGGCGACACCGGTGCACATGTCTGCGAGATCAGCGAGAATGTGGGACGACAGAATCACGACGCATCCCTTGCGGGCAAGCGCGAGAAGGGTATCGCGCAGGTCGATACGGGCAAGCGGGTCCATGCCGCTGGCCGGTTCATCGAGCAGCAGTATTCTTGGTTGATGGAGGAGTGTTTTGGCGAGGACGACCCGTTGCATCATCCCGCGGGAAAGGGTGTTGCAGAAAACGGAACGCTGCGCAGTCATTCCCACATGATCCAGGCACTCCCGGACCCGCTCCGTGCGATCGACTCCACTGAGTCCGTGACACGCTGCAAAATGCTCGAGGAACTCGAATACCTTGAGGTTTCCGATGACGGGTGCCAGATCCGGCATGTATCCGATGACCGGATGAATGGCCCAAGGGTCGTCGAGAATATCGATACCGAAGGCGCGAACACTTCCGTAGGTTGGCTGCAGCAAGGTGGCCAACACGCGTATGATGCTGGTTTTGCCCGCACCGTTCGGGCCAACGAGCCCAAACAAGCTCCCGGATGGAACGTGAAAACTCACCCCATTGACAGCGGTGAGGTTATCGTAGTCCACGCGCAGGTTTTCGACAACCAGCCCATCGTCGGTCGGGCTCGGTGCAATCGTGTATGGAGGCGGGGACGCAGACATGGAGGGTGGATAATCGTTATCAGACTGAGGGATCGGGATCAAACGGGCAAGCCTCCATTGAGCGGTTGAGGGGATTTGGTGCGGGCGGCCTGTTTGGTTTCCGGTTGCTTTCCCGTGCGATCGGGGTGCCGATTCCGTATTCAAAAACGGAGCAGGGGGGGGCGGTTTTCGAAATCGATGGGCTGAGTTGGGGATCGAGTTTTTCGCCTCGGTGTTGTAACAATCGGAACAAAGGATGCGTCTACCCTGATGAATCCGATTTCATGAACAACCAAACTGCATTCCGGACCCACCTGATGTCCAACAAGGACAAGTTGTTCCGCTACGCCCGTTACACATTGGGGG
>JAQVLM010000166.1 GCA_028704125.1 Opitutales bacterium | reverse complement strand
AGGTCCGGGAGAGCTCAGCGGAAATGAACAGCGTTCTCGTTGAGGACATTCAGGGCAACCGCCTCATCCAATCGTTTGCCCTCCAACAACGGGAGTCAACGCGCTTTTCGGAAGTGGCCCGTGAACTCCGCAAACGCACCCTCAAGGCGATGTGGCGCTGGTCACTCTATTCCCCCGGGACCAGTTTCATTTCGAGCTTCGGACTGATCGCAGTGGTGGGATACGGAGGACATCTCCTGCACACGGACCCCACCTTTACTTACGGGGGATTTGTAACCTTCTTCGCCTACGCGGGGATGCTCTTCGAACCCGTCAACCGGCTCAACGGAATCAATCATCTGCTCGCAGCGGGAAAAGCGGCCGGAGACCGTGTGTTCGAGATCCTCGATCATCCGGTTAGCGTCACCAGCCGACCCGATCCGAAACCTTTTCCCACCGGATCCCAGGAAGTGAAATTCTCCCGGGTGAATTTCGCGTATCCCGACCGGCCGGAAGTTCTGCGCGATTTTGATCTGACCCTGATCAACGGACAAGTCACCGCTTTGGTTGGACACACCGGTGCGGGAAAAAGCACCGTGGCCAACCTCCTGCTGCGCTACTACGATGTCCTCTCCGGCTCAGTCAGCATTGGCGGCGTGGATGTGCGGGATCTGGACCTCGCGGAGCTGCGGGGAGCGATTGGGACTGTTGCGCAGGAACCGTTTCTCTTTGATGGATCGGTCCTGTCCAATATGCGTCTGGCAAACGACGGCGCCTCAGAAGACCGGATCCGTGAGGCATTGAAAGATGCCCATGCTCTCGATTTTGTCGATCGGCTTCCCGATGGAATCCACACCCTCATCGGGGAGCGGGGTGTCCGCCTGAGCCAAGGGGAGAAACAACGCCTGACCATCGCCCGCATCCTTCTGCGGGATCCCAAAATCATCATTCTGGATGAGGCCACCTCAAGTGTGGATACCGAAACCGAACAGCTCATTCAAGCGGCCCTCGACCGCCTGATGACAGGCCGGACCGTATTGGTCATCGCCCATCGGCTTTCCACTATACGAAGGGCTCACAACATTGTATGCCTGGATCATGGATGCATCATCGAACAGGGGACCCACGAAGCGCTCCTTGTCCGCAATGGTCAATACGCCAAACTGTGGCGTATCCAGGCCGACTTTTTCCCGGATCGCGGGATTCCGGAGTGACTGCATTCGCAAACCAACAATCCAGAACACGGAAACTGTCGGTTCAATCCGAATAGAACCACCGGAAAGCTCTTTTCAATGCGCCCGGGCGCTCCACCCGAAAATCACGTTTCCTTCGCTTCCGAATTGATCTGACCGGCGGATTACCCTATAGCATTGGCAATTTTGTAATCCTACCGGCCTTCATCAGAGGCCCATCTCTCACATTTTTCCGATCATTTCATGACGCGTCTTTTCCATGTCCGGAAGGCATTGACGACAGGAGCTCTGCTGCTGTCCGCTGTGTTCGCGTGCATGGGGGCAGATCAAGCGCTCAACCTCTGGCCAATCAAGGTCTTGCATCCGGAGCCAAACGGAACTGGAAGGGAGCTATGGCTGGGACCGATTGGAGAGGAAAACCGGAGTGCAACGGAGACCTGGACCGCCCTTCGTCCGTTGTTCCTGCGACGGGAGTTCCATGAACCCTACATTCCGGTCACAGAATCGGAATCGTGGCTCTACCCGCTCTTTCAGCGCAAGAAATCCGACACCCATTCAGAGTGGAACATTTTTCACCTGATCCGCTCACGTAAAGTCACCGGGCGACCGCTGGAATCATTCGAAACCGATTTGGTCCGTCACTACTCGAAATCCTTCGAAGTGTTTCCATTTTGGTTCGATCATCAGGCATCCAATCCCGATGAATCCTATTTCGGGATTCTCCCACTATATGGAGAACTCAAGAACCGCCTCTTCTATGACCGGATTTCATGGCTCATGTTTCCGCTGTGGGTAAAGTTCGATGACAATGGCGAGATCACCCGCTCCGTGATTTGGCCGGTCTTTAAGCACCGCGAAGGCGCCGGATCCTCCGGTTTTGGAGTCTGGCCAGTCTACGGACATTTCAAAAACGAGGGACACTACGACAACCGCTACGCCCTATGGCCGTTCATGTATCATCAACGGAAGTGGGATGGTGAAGAACTCAAGCTGGAGAAGCTCGGCGTGCTCCCCTTTTACTCAAAAGAAAGCCGACCGGAAACCGGATACCTGAGCGAGAACTACCTTTGGCCCTTTTTCGGACACACTCATTCCGATCAACCATCCTACGACGAACTGAGACTGCTGTGGCCGATCTACATACGCGGACGGGGGGATTACCGCACGATCGATCAGTTTGCACCGTTCTACAGTCACTCCGTCAAGGCAGGCAATGAATCCCTTTGGCTGATGTGGCCCATCTTCAATCTCAAAGAATGGCAAAGCGGGGCCCTCGACATCTGGCGCCTGAAAATACTCTATTTCCTCTATTGGGATATGCGTCAGACCGAAGCCGGTAATCCCGACAACAAGATCGCCCAAAAAAGTCATCTATGGCCGCTTTACAGCTATTGGGAACAGGGGGAGTCCATCACCCAGTTCCAACTGCTCAGCCCGCTGGAACCCCTCTTCCCTCACAACGAGGAGGTCCGCAGACTGTATTCCCCGCTCTTCGCCATATTCCGCTACAGCCGGTCCGGAGAAGATCACCGCGAACTGGATTTCCTTTTTTCGCTGGTCCACTACGAACGGAACGAGGCCAAGCGGCGTTTCCACATCGGCCCCCTCTATGGCCATGAAAACCGTCCGGGTTACAGCCGTTGGTCCATCCTCATGGGATTGTTCGGACGGGAAACAGCGGGCGACCAAAGCCGCATGCATTGGTTCTGGTTTCGCACCAAATCGCTCGATCCGGCATCAACTGAATCCACCCAAGCGCATCCGGACACCGGAACGCCATCCGGCACGCTTCCGTCCAAATGAAGCTTGCATGCCAAAACAACTCCAACCTATGAATCATTTGTTCCATGACCGTATTCTGTTTGCGCAGCGCTCAGATGTGCCCACATCCTGAATCCGGCATCCTATCTCTCCCACAAAACCATGAGCCAGTCCCCATCATCCTCTAAACCTTCCGCAAACCCGTTGCGCTGGATCATGGGTCATGTGAACGACCTCGTGAACTCCGGGCTGCGCCCGCTTTCCGCTCTCTTCGAGTATATCGGCGGAAGCGTGATCCTGCTCGTCAGATCCTTTTCCCATATTCCGGTGATCTTGAGCCAGACCAACCGCATCATCGAACAATGCTTTTTCATGGGAAACGGAACCGTCCCCATTGTCACAGTCCTCAGCTTTTTCATCGGAGCCGTTCTCGCCCTTCAAACCGGTTTTGTTCTCAACCAGTTGGGAGTTCTCAACTTCATCGGAAGCATAGTCGGGCTCTCGCTGTGCCGCGAACTGGCACCAGTTATGGTCGCTATTCTTCTCGCGGGGCGGGTGGGATCGGCCACCACAGCGGAACTCGCTTCCATGACCGTCTACAGCGAAGTGGATGCTCTCAAAACCATGAATATCCCGCCAGAGAAGATTCTGGTTCTTCCGCGACTGACGGCTGTGGTCCTCATGACTCCCCTGCTGACGGCACTTTCCATCGTGAGCGGTTGGCTCGGAGGCATGATTGTGTCAAAAATGGTGGCGTTTCTCCAACTCAGCCCCCTCCTCTATTGGCGAAACCTCAAGGATTTTGTCCTTGTCGGGGATTTTATCGATGGCCTCATCAAAGCCGAGGTATTCTGCTTCGCGGTGATCCTGATCGCCTGTTATCAGGGACTCAGCACACGCGGCGGGCCCCGCGAAATCGGGACTTCCGTCACCAAATCTGTCGTGTTTTCACTGGTCTTCATCCTCTTCTCCGACTATTTCATCACCCGCATGCAAATGTAGGCAAGCGGTCGGAAACACCTCATGAGTCAATCGCCACAGTCATCTCCAAAAGCATCCGATGCCTTCAACCATGTCGGAGTCGAGGTCGATCATGTCTCGATTCAATTCGGTTCCAACAAGATCGTCACCGATGTCACCTTCTCGGTCAAACCGGGTGAGGTCTTCGTCCTGATGGGTGCCAGTGGGGCCGGAAAGTCAGTCCTCCTGCGCGCGATCGTTGGGCTCATCGAGCCCACCTCGGGCAAGGTTCTGATTGACGGCATGGATGCGGCTAATCCCCAAACCCACCAGAAGATCCGCACGGCTCTGGTATTTCAGGCAGGAGCGCTTTTCAACAGCCTTTCAGTCTACGACAACCTTGCTTTCTATCCCCGTGAACACCGCCTCATGAGCGAAAAGCGGATCCGGGAGAAAGTAATGGACACCCTTAAAATTCTCTCGCTCGAAAAAGCCGCAGGCAAGCACCCCTCCGAGCTCAGCGGTGGAATGAAAAAGCGCGTGGCAATCGCAAGAGCACTCGTCATGGAACCCCAACTGCTGCTCTACGATGAACCAACCTCCGAGCTCGACCCCATCATGGCAGCGACCATCAGCGAGATCATCGCAGCGCTCCGCGAACAGTATTCGGTGACCAGCATCGTAGTCTCACACGACCGCGAACTGGCTTATTCCATCGGGGGCCGGGTTGCGATCCTTCACCAGGGAGATCTTCGCACCGTCGAATCCCCTTCATCCATTCAAAACAATCAGGATCCCGTGGTTAAGGAGTTCCTCAATCCTGAGATCAACCTGAAAAATCCCCGTTTCCGGAAAATCCAACAGTCATGAACAAGACTCAATCCATCAGTGTCGGCATCTTCGTCGTTTTGGGAATCGCCCTTTTATGGGTGATCCAGAATTCCCTCAATGATGCATCCACCCAAAAGGCACCGGGCTATGAAATCGTCGGGTATTTCGACACCTTGCTCCAACTGCGTTCTGGCGACGATGTGAGAATGGCAGGGGTCCGGATCGGCAGTGTGCAATCCACCGAGCTCGATGGCACCCGCGCCAAGGCCACCTTCAGAATCGATCAACAATACCGCATCCCGGAGGATTCGGAAGCGTCCATCGGTATGGCAGGTCTGCTCGGCGCGAACCTCGTGTCGATCAAGATCGGATCCTCTCCCTACGTGCTTTCCAACGGCAAAGAAATCCGAACCGTTGCCGGCTTCGACATCAATCTGGTCGTGAATGAAATTGGGGCCCTCAGCAACCGTGTAGGCAACGCCTTTGCCAGTGTTGAAAAACTTTTGGGTACGGATGAAGAGGGGAAAGAGAATATTTTCGACCTCATCAGTCGGCTCCTTTCCGAAAACCGCGACAGCATTCGCAATACCCTCGCTAATCTGGATACCATCTCAGGACAGATCGCCGCGGGAGAAGGAACCATCGGCAAACTGGTCATGGAAGATGCGGTCTACGAAGATATCCGGACGGTCACTGCCGAGCTCAAACAAACTCTGGCCGAAGCCGAAACCCTGATATCCAATACCCGCAGCATCATCGATCATGTCAAAAGCGGGCAAGGGACCGTCGGCACACTCATCTACGGCGAAACCGATATCGCAGCTCAACTCGAGGCACTCATGAAAGACCTCCACGAATTCTCCGCAAAATTGAACAACCCGGACTCCACCATCGGGAAGCTCTTGACCGATGACCAGCTTTACGGAGAAGTCCAGACCCTCATGAAGAAAGCATCTCAAACCCTCGACGGGATGGGCGATGCCGCCCCGATTTCGGCCATCGGAGCTGCGGCTGGAGCCCTGTTCTGAGTCGCCTTCAACGCCTTGCCATGCGCTATGAATGTCACGTCTTAAGCATTCTCCGCCCGGATTCTTTTTCAGTTTCCGGTAAAGTTTTTTTACCCGTGTCCGATAGTAAGGATCAAGTAACCATCCCGAATTCTTCTATTTCATCGACATGAACAGTATAGATCTAGGCGTCCTTCAGCGTTTCTTCAGCGAAGTGTGCGACAATGAAACTGAAATCCTCGCAGAAATTGCCAGTGATTGTGTCCAGGAAACAGATTCCCTCGCGAAGCAAATCCACAATGCTTATGCCGTAAGGGATTGGGAACTGTTCAATCGCTCCGCTCATTCCATGAAATCCACCTCCCGCTCATTGGGGGGCGTCGAGTTGTCCAAACACGCGGAAACGCTCGAGCACCTTTCGCTCTTCAAAACCCCACAGTTCGACCCTAAAATGTTGACCGAGCCCGTATCCATGCTCAATCCGCTGGTGCGCTCATTCATCGATGATTTGCGCAATGAGGTTGCCAAACTCGGAGCGTCCATCTAAGTCATTCCCATTATCAGGGAAACGTCATCCAGATCTTCTTTGCCTCAATGGCCATTTTTTGCCGCAGCGGGATTCTTCTTCGCGCTAGCGGTGGCAGTCATTTTTCTGGATCGTAACCCCTTCGGAACAACCGCACTGATTGCTTATCTCGGATGCTTCACATCCGCCATTCTCATCATTTTTTTGGGATATTTTGCATCAAGTTTCAGCAAAATCAGCCGAAATTTGATGCTTATCAGGAAAATCCACGATCAACTGCAGTATTTCTCCCCGCTTTTCGATGCTGCGCCTCCGGAGACTTCCCAAGAATCCACTACCCTCCCCTCCGCTGATCAGACGGTTTCGGCTGTTTCCTTCGAGGCGGAAAGTTCACCGGAAACCGTTGATTACCCAGTCGAAGCCGGGAAGGAATCGGATGGAACGGACGCAACTGCAGGATTCAATTCTTCCGCGGATGCTCAACCCATTGATAATCCCACCCTATCACCAACTGGAATCGATCTGAAACCCACAGTTGGGATCGAAGCCTCCATACCGGAAACAGAGCCTTCCGATTCCGGCCCATCCAGCAGTATTGGCGGAACGCCTAATCCGGAAACCCAGGAATCTGATTGTGAAGTGAATCCGGAGGAGGATCCGTCCGTAGATTCCTGCACGGCACCATCCGAGGGCCAGGAGCTTCCGATGCCTCCAGAGAAAATGACGGGCTTCCATTTCCGGATGAGCATGCGGTTGGCGCTGATGTG
>JAQVLM010000165.1 GCA_028704125.1 Opitutales bacterium | reverse complement strand
GGCACGGACAGGGCACCTGCCCTTTTTAGACGAAAGACCTTTCCTGAAATTTATAGCAGTCCCGAGAAGATTCTTGTTCAACGAAGTCCCGGACCCGACCCGAAGTGCTGCTACGACGACCAGAACCTGCATTTCACAGAGAGCACAGTTGCATTCGTTCTATGGCATTTGCTTCATGGCGTTCGCAACAACTCCCTGAAAAAAGCAGCGCGTTATCAAGGGGAGAAGCCTTTGCGCCCCGACCTGCCAAAGCGCGAGGAACTGGAAGCCACCAGCCGACGCTTTGCCGTGAAATACCTGCTCGGCGTGATGAACTCAGCCAGTGCCCGTGAGTTCCTCCGTGCCAATCGCCGCAGCAACATTCATCTTTACCCAGACGATTGGAAAAAACTCCCTATTCCAGATGTGTCAGAGTCCCAGCAGCAGCCCATTGTCGCCCTCGTCGAGCAAATCCTCACCGCTAAACGCGCCAACCCCACCGCCGACATTACTGCTCTCGAAGACCAGATAGACAGCCAAGTTGCCACCCTTTACGGCATCGCCCCAACATCATGAGCACCCCAGCCAGCTTCCTCGACGACCTCATCGTCGCCTGTGTGATGGAGTGTTACTTCCGCGAGCACATGGCGGAGCATGATCTGCTCTTTCACGACACCGTGGCCCCTCACCTCATCAACTACGATCCCAGTTCCAGCGAGGCGCAGCAGCACGACTTCCTCACCCACACCTGCAACGCGACCCTCACCGCCCCCAGCCACCCCATCCGCAACCGCCTCCTCCGTCTCACCGCCGACAGCCCCGACCTCCTCGCCATCATCAAACAGGAGGGTCGCGTATGAAGTCCCGTCTCCACAAGATCGAAATCCGGAACTTCAAAGACTTCCGCGAGTTCACCCTTAATCTCGAAGGCCGCCACATCCTCGTTTACGGTTCCAACGGAGCCTAGGGTGGCTCGCGTCTGAGCAATCGATTTTACAGAACGTGAGCAATCGACAAAAAAGAGAAAATCGAAAACTCTATCTGATCAGACGTCAGAAGAAGATAGAGAATAAACGTATATGTCGAACTAATCGGCATCGTGGATTGGCTCAACCAAGGCGGCGGTATTTCAAGCCAACAAAACGGATCCGTAGAACATCTTTGGAAAGGACCAGGTTGTCTGTCCCAAAAGTCTTCAGTCTTAACGGATCATTGGGGTCAACATTGCATTTTCTGAACGAGTTTCGAACAAGCATGCTTGAGAAGCGTTCTCGGGTCATCACATTGGATCATAGTGAAATGGAGGTTGTAGACCCGCCGTCTGCTCTGATGCTTATCGCTGAGATCATGAGAGGGGTTCAATGCTCTCCAAAATGCCGCCTGCATTGTGAGCTTCCCACTAACGATTTTGTGGCCGAGATGCTAGAAAAGCTAGACTATTGGACCATATTTGGGCTGAAACGGGCTTATCGCATTCAGACAAACGAGCAGTTCGTGATGCGCATGACCGATCGGCGTACAATTCCTCAAATGGCCAAAGGGATCATCGAGGGCTTTTCCGATTGTTGCACATTTCGCCCTCAGCAGCAAAAGGTTCTATACAAAGGGCTTGTGGAATGTATGGATAACGTAATGGGACATGCATATCCTTCTGACATCAGGCGAAGTCAGATTTGGTTGGATAAGCAGTGGTGGATGCTTGCATACAAAAATTTGACAGATCGGGAGGTTCGCCTTTGTTTTTATGATCAAGGAGTTGGAATACCAAATACAATAAGAACACGATTGAAAGACAGGATTAATCCATGGCGGTCCGATGAGGATATCATCATAGATGCTGTAAGGGAAGGATGCTATTCCAGAACAAAAGAATCAACTCGAGGTCGTGGACTTCCAAAGTTGTTGGAAGTTATCGATGGAAATGAATTCTCTGGCGATCTTTCGATTTATTCTGACAAAAGCTATTGTAGGTTTTTTTCAAGCGATAGATATGAGAAACAACGAATTGTTGAGCCTGTTCAAGGAACTCTAATAACATGGAGACTTTCTGCACGACATGAAGATTAAGCATATTAATTTCGTTAAAGATTTTACTGACTGCCCGGGAGGCAGAAAACGTAATTCAAGCGATAAATCTGGTGAGGAGTTTCGCGATGATATCTTGCTTCCAGCTCTCAATGATCACGACCAAGTGGTTCTGGATTTGGAGGGGGCGTTCGGATATCCCTCTTCTTTTCTGGATGAAGTGTTTGGTAAGGTTGTTGATCAGAAAGGTGTTGAGTGGCTTCGCTCTAGACTCGTCACTATCTTGACGGACGATCCTGTTTCCGAACGGGAAATCAGGGAAATAGTCGAACGGCATTCAAGGAGCAAGAAATGACTGAAGAGATTCCGATATGGTCAGAATTTGCTCAGGTTCTTAGTCTGCCTTTGAGTCTGTTTATTGCGTGGATGACTGTGCGGCTAACGATGTCTGACCAACGGGCATTAATGATTCAACAGGAAGTTGCACGAATGATCAATGACATCCTTGATAAATCAAGGGAAACGAAGGATTTGACACTGTTGCATTTGCAGGGAGGGAATGGAAGTGGCTTTGTAGTTCGTGATGCTAGAGCAAGCAAGATTCAGATCCTAAACAGGATCAAATCCATTGAAGTGGCCCGATTGAGTTTGGACGCATTTTTAGGAAAGACCCATTCGACCAAGTTGAAAGACGGCCTTACTGAATGGAAGAAATGCCTTACCGGAGATCGGTTTCCAGTAGAGCAAAAGGAGGATATTTGTAAGCCGGGTGACCAGCCTTTGATCGCCATCGAAAATGCTCATCAAGACTGGGAGTGTTTGTGTCAGAAAATCAAAGCCTCGATTCTGAAAAGCAGCTGGATGAAATAGATTCTGTCTCGGCCAACAACGTTTTCAAAGGGCCATGCCTGGCCTCAGCGTTTCGATGGCTCCGGGAACCTGATGCGTCCCTCAATGGTAGTTCCCAGATTTCCCCCGGATCCGGTTTTGGGTCCCTTGAGCAAATATACTCCGGCCTCGCCATCGTCGAAGCCCCACGCGCCAAGGGATGCCATGATCAGGGCCTTGTGCTCTGGTTTTGTGGCAGCGTCGCGGAGGTAGTCAGAGGCTTTCCTGCGTTTGTCGCCGTCGATTCGGTGTTCGATGATGCAGTTGCCGGCATGGATCCGGAGTGCGTTTCCGGAGGTTTCGATTCCGACCAGCTGTCGTTCGTCGAAATAGTGGAGTTCTCCGGTGGCAGTGTCGATGACGTATAGGTCCTTATTGCTTAGCATGATATGTATTATTTCGGTTATTGTGAATAGAGGCCGATTGTGGTGAGTCCTGAGACGAACGAAGGCCGACATAGCTACGGCGTCGCAGCATAATCAGTTCATCGTTCCAGTCTTTTCCGTTGCTTGGAGTCATGAGATCGTAATCCCGATTCCTTTCAACTAGGGCTGTCACAAAGCGTTCGCGAAACTGTTTGCCCGCCGGGTCCACATCGAACCCAAGTACCAGATGAGCTAAATCGGGGAGCGTATCGATGATGCGGACATCAGGGGTTCCGGCAGTGGAGACATAGGTTGCGTCACGCGTCGGAACAATCTCACGCAATGAGAGCGCATCGATTGGGGACTCCGTGAGGAATATTTTCCGTGTCGTTGGAATGGGTTCCCCAACATAGAAGAATGAATTGCTGCGGTTTCCGATGGTCTGCTTAAAGTTGGAGTAGATTCCCCTGATGGTTGCTCCGTCGAACTGTCCGCTTCGAAGATTCCAGTGGGGAAATACGACTCCACCCAAGCTCGAGGCATAGACTTGACCCTTAGTGAAGAGATCATCGATTGCCTGTTCTGAGATTGCTCGATTGATGAGGTATTTGCGGGCTTCAATCCACCTTGAATCATCGCGTGACGCAAACTTGGCGACTTTCTCCTCAAAGGACATCGGACGTTGGCTTTCCAATGTCGTTTTGTTCACGGTGAGAAGGGCGTGGTTCAAACACCGTATAGCTTGATCCCCATGTCCCGTCTTCAGCCATCTGACAGCTTCATTGAAATCGCATTGTAGGACATGCATCACCAGATCAATGGAACCGCCTCCAAGTTTGTTGTTGGGATTCTTGAAATCGTAGAATTTGGCGCCTTGGATGGCGATCTTCGAAGCAGGGGTCTCGAACACCATCTGTCCACCTTCCCGATTCCCGGCAAATCCGAGCATGGAGAGGACGTCTTCCAAGGGGATGTCTCTCAGTTGCTGCGTTTCTTTGATGTATTGATCGTTGTCGGCTTGGAGCTTGTTTTTGTCCTGAGCAAGCTTTTGCAGCGCTAACCTGTCCCTTTCGGCGAAGACGCGGGCTTCCAGTGCTCCTTCAATGGATTGAACCGCGTTGGCCGTCTCCTCGACTTTTGTCTCTATGACTTCCCGGACTTCGTGAATATACTCGTTCTTCTTCCGTTCCGAGATGACGCTGCCGATTGATGGAACAGGGAGTTCAAGGGTTTCGATTTTTCTGGGAAGCTCCTTGAGCTTGTTAATGCTTTCATCGATTGCCCGCTGTGATTGGTAAACAGCTTTCTGAGGAATGTGTTGCCTCTCGGACCCTCTGGTTCCGCGAACCAAGCCATACTTTCGGCAGCGTTGAGCGTATCGATCCTGCAATCTGATAAGTTTGGCCTGACCGCCCAGCATCTCCCGGCAATTCAATCGCCCACGCTTGTCGATCGGAACAACAATTGCCTGGATATGAGGGGTTTTTTCGTCCGCGTGAAGAACACAACTAATGATGTTTTCAGCGCCAAACTCGTCTTCTAGATACCGCAACGTGTCCCGTTTCCAACCGTCCAAGTCGATGGTATCCCGGGCCTCGGGACTAAACCCACACAATACTTCGAAGGCTATGACCGCGTTTTTCCGGATCTTTGCCGATCCAATACGCGATCTCCACCGCTCGAGAATCGGAGCGGATGTATCCCGCATTATTTCGTTCAGCCTGGACTTGCTTGTGTCCACGTTTGGGATCATCGCTCGAATCTGACGTTCATTGTGTGCAGCGGACTTGCATAGATGGTCCTGCGTCTTGATTTTGCTGAAGCGCTCGATTGCGTAGTTCATTTATTTTCCGGGTAGTCGAGTTTTACACTTTCGCTTAGCGAAAGTGTCCTAGGCATGGCGTCGCCCGCGCAGCGTAGAGACCACAATGGAACATTTTCGTCGTCCGTAGGATGTCGGAAATGTGTAGTGTGTGACACAATTTCATTGTGGCTCTCAGGCTACTTGGAAAAAGGAGAGATATGTGCCTGGTCGGGTCGGGGGACTGCTAGCAGTCTTGCGATGCCCTCCGCCTCATGAATAGAGTTAATGTCTGACACTCCAGAAATAAGGTCTCGGGTGCTCGTCGTGAGTCCCCGTGCTGAACGCGAATCAACGTATTTTTGAGCCTTGGTTACCTTTCGAGCGAGGTCGCTGGCTCCAGCCTCGTTCAGCATGGTTTGGGCATCTGCTATGCGTTGATCGATAAAGCGTGTTGCCCATCCATATGCGTCACTTTCAATTACTTTCTCGGCCGATTTTCCAATCAATATGTGGTAGAGTAACGCGATCTTGTGAACGGCCCACGTGATGCGACGTATGAACGACTCCGAGATGTCAGCGTTACAGGCGTCGAAATAGTAATCGGCGTAGTCAGCTAGTGCTTTTGGTGACGAAGTATACTCCGGAAGGGTGACACAGTCATTCCAATTCCAACAGTTTCTGAGCGATTCTTCATCAACCCTCAGTATTGGATAATCCCGATAATGTCTGGTCGGATCCGGCTTGGGTAGGACATATAGATACCTTTGCGCTAATCCGTCTACCAGACTCTCGGCTCCAACATTGTTTGCCCATGTTCCGCGGACCGACATTCCCAGCATGGATAGTGCTGGTGTCACTTCCGTGGCACCATCCTTCTTGCTCGTGCGACGAATGGTGGTGCCATCGTAGGCTCTAAGGAGGTAGTCTTTGTAGTCTGCATAATCCGGGCGTTGTAGAAATCGCAGGAACTGGCCGTATTCATCCTTAAGCCATAGTCCACGCGCACCGTTTGGACCTTTTAGCGATTCCAACATGGCGGCGGCAGATACAGCCCCTGAAAGATCGGGAATCGTAGGATCTTCCGTTCCAAATATAGATGCCACTCGTCCTTGAGACCATGTCTTTCCGCACCCCGAATCGGCCAGGACGATCATCCATAGCGTGGGAGTGATGGAACTGACATCCGGAAGATTGATAAGGGTTCCGCGGCGGACAATTGCAGCAGATAGGTAGGCGAGAAACATGGACATCGGCATCTCAAGCGGGATGTTTGTTCCGCTCTGAAATGCGTGCATCAGTTTTTCCAGTATGGATCCTGGTGGAGTGATTGCGGCGATGTTATCCGGCAGTTGCTTCGCCTTGAAGCGGAGCATGGCACGCATGTAAGACTCCGCATCGGGTCCTTGGGATCTAATTGCATCAAGCAATGGCAGCTCTTGTTGATAGCTTTTTCTACCCCCCTTATTGATTTTGGGGCACTTCTTAGAGTTCCGTCTTGTAAGTGTTTTCATGATAGCACCTTGGGAATGTGGTGAGGTAGCTAATTAGTGTCAGCAGACCGTCAGCAGATCAGCGATCTGCCGGGTCATGTTGGGTCAATGCCTGGAGATCCTCCGGTCGGAATCGGATACAGCGTTCGTAGACCCGGACTGGCGTGATTCGTCCGTCTCGTATCATTCTATATAGTGTCATGCGCGATATCCGGAGGTAGGCACAGGCCTCTAGTGCGGTGTACAGAGGGTCGGGAGTGGTGTCGTGTGGCTGTATGTGATATGTCATGCTCACACAGAGCATACCAAAGTCTGAAATATGCAAGTACATAAACAATTGGCAGGCAACGACTTGTCAACCGATTTCCGATTTTCAGACATTTGAAGTATCAAATGATATCATTGGTTACCACGGAACAAAATGTGTGAAAACATTAAGATGTTGGAGTGTAACTGTTTATGTCATAAATGTAAACCCAGTGTAAAAATTAATCCAGCGGCAT
>JAQVLM010000164.1 GCA_028704125.1 Opitutales bacterium | reverse complement strand
GGCAATGGTTTGCGCATCCATTCCGTAAAGGCTCCCGAAATAGCGCAAGGTTTCGCGCCCGCTCATGCGATCATACAAACCAGAGGAGCCCGTAAGGAAGCCGGCATGGGCGCGTGCATTGCCGGGATGGGCCACCGCATCGATCCCATCCACCCAAATCCGGCCGCTTCCGGGGGTAAGCAAGGTGGAGAGAATCCGCAAGAGCGTGGTTTTGCCCGCCCCATTTGGACCCAACAGTGCAAAGACCCGCCCCGGCTTGCACTCGAAGGACACATTCCGAACAGCATCAATAGTGACCCGGGCGCTTCTGGATGTCCGTACGGCGCAGTGCTGCGGAGAGGATTTGACCCGAAACGATTTGTAAACATTTTCGACCCGGATCATTCCTCCCCTCCTTTCAGCGGCTCAGCGAAAGGAGCGTCCATCTCCTCGTAGATGATGCGTTCGACGCGATATCCCGATGCTTCCAAGCCCGACACGATCCCATCGGGACCGACGAGGTGGAGCGTCCCGACAGCCACAAAAAGGCGCGCATGTTCGTCGGAAAACGCGAGCATACGATCGAGCATGGTGCGGTTTCTGGAATGGATCAGACCCGCCCAAAAGGCCTGGATTCTGTCGGGAACATCCCCACCCGAGAGCTTGGTCAACTCCTGCTCGAAATGGAGGGCATCTCCAGTTTTCCATGCATCGAGCAAAGCATCCATCGACTCCTCCTGTGCATCCAATGACTGCAAAAAGAAACGCAACACCTCCGTTTGATCCTCGATCGACTCCATGCGGAAATAGGCAACCTGCTCCTCAAGTGTCTCCAGAGAAAGAACCGGTTTTTCCTCCACCTCCCGGCGGTTTCTCAGATGGGTTTCCACCCCCTGCTTGACGTCCAACTGCCCGGATACCATTGGCAGCGAGTTGATAATCAGCGAGAAAAACCAAGGTTCAAACTGTAGTTTTTCGATCAAATGAATCCCATATGGCTGCAGCTTGCGCTCCAACTTGAAGAACATGTCGGAAGGCAGCACCTCAAAGAGGTTTGTCTCATCCGGCAACCGTGACGTTTCGCCCAGCAGGGACTCAACTCCTGACAATGCATCCGGATCAATGTCGATCTCAAAAACCAGCGCATCAGAGGCCTGAAGTGCATCGTAAAGGGCACGTGGCATGGGATACATTTTCGATTCTCCCGCGTGAATCGTGCCCAGCAGCGTGATGGTATGATCCCCTTTTCGCGCCTCGAATGCCAAAGGAAAAGACCCAGGAGCAGCCTGAACAACACCCGCACCGGCAAGAATCCAAAGCGCACAAGCCACCACAACTACCCACTGGCCGCCTATCCTGTTTCCGGTCTTGAGCATCATCACCAACCCAAACAGCCGTCCTAGCGCAACAGGAAACAAGGGGATTTGACGCCCGAACCGGTATCCACCCGAAGGTATTCCAATATCCGACCGCGCATCGCTTCACGCACCCGGAGAGACAATACCCCATCCTTCAACCCATAGCGCCGGACCAAAGTGTCGCGTTCCTCGGAGCGAAGCGAAGGGTGCAGCACCAGATTCAAAGTCTCTTCCCTGTCCCAGGTATGATCGGGAACCTCCGGCTCGAAAGGATCATCCGGCCATCCGGCTGCTGCCACTTCGCTCAACGGAAGATCAAAATAGCAGTGGTTGCTCAAATCCCATGAACGGGCCAACCATCCGCCGCCATCAAACACAAAAGCCTTGGGAGCAATATCGATCTCCACCGGCACACGATTCGATGCCGACTTCAATGAAACCCGGATGGAGGAGCGCCGCACCACAGCGAGAAAGAGCATCCGCTCCACGATTGGATCCGCACTGCGACCCGCCACCCAAACCCCGTCGATCCGGTCCAGCATCGCATCGTCCGTCATGTCGGCAATGCGGCTTGCAAGACACCATGGGAACACCCCGCAGCCCGGATCGCCCAAAAACAACATCAGCCCCTCTTCCAAGACAGGACGATGCAAGGCACACTTCATCTCCAGAGTGGATTCGTAGTGTTTACGCCGCAAATCGTATCGAACGGCAGTCGGGTTGAGTTGCTGAAAACGCTGAAGGTCAATCGTGGCCTGCGGTTGCGATATGCCAAAGGCCTGCCTCAAATCCTTGCGGTTCACCACGCCCCGCCACCAGGCGAGCTTTTCGAGAAAACGCAGCCTTTCTGTGGCAGCCCACGACTCCGAACTCTCGATTATCTTCATGCCCTTCAGGAATATTAGGAAAGTTCATGATGCACAACGAGAAGGGTGTTAGCAAGAAAATTCCTATCCTCTATACAATTTTAAGCACGGGAATAAAATAACTGAGTATTTTTCAGGTTTTCAACGCGAGCATGTCATTGAGAATCGCATCGACCGCCTCGGGTTGGGTATTCCAACTGCACATCAGGCGAACCCCACCCGCAGCCACAACGTCGTAGAAGTGCCATCCCTTCTGCCGGAGCCCATCCTTCATCGCTGGCTCCATGTCCAGAAACAATGCATTGCCATAGACCGGAAACATCAGCCGGGCCAACTCATGCTGGCGAATACCCTTCTCCAAACGTTTCGCGATGGCATTGGCATGTCTCGCGTGGAGCAACCAGGTATCCGCTTCGAGCATCGCATTCCATGCCGCCGCAATAAAGCTCATCTTCAACGCCAAGAGTTCTAATCCATTTTCACCGTTATCTCATCGCTTGGACGAATCCGCTGGTAGATGTATCCCAATACCAGCAGCATGACCGACAGCGCGGCAAATGCGATAATACGGTGCAGCGTCTGGGTAACGTCATAGGCAAACAATCGGACGATCGGGATCAATAAAAAGAGCAGCGACACGATCCGAAGCGGCCGACACTTCATCCCTACCCCGCACAGAACGCCTGCAAACGCGATCACCGCCCACAGGGGCGTGTAATGGGCGTTCCAATCAAGCGGAGGATAGGCAATCCATAGCATTGAACCGCCAATCAACAGGATGGAATGCAACCACAACAGCATCCGGCGAGAGGAGTGGCTCACCCCAATGCGCGCCCACCGACCGAGCCAGTATATCGAGACCCATGCCATCCCCGAAACCATAGCACCCGCCCACAGGAAGGACACGTTACGGACTGGCGTATTGCCACCATGGTAATCCGCCTCCATCCACTGCGAGAACGCGATACCCCAAACCACGATCTGGGCAAGCGTCCATCCGGCAACCGCCCAGGAAACCCTCCGGAAACGAACAACCGGAAGCATCAGCAATGCCCCGGCGATACTCCAGACAACAAAATGCAACCAGACGGGCCAGTTTGAACCGAGCCAATTCCACCAGATGATGCTGGAAACCGAGAGAACCACCGTCCACAACCTGCGCCATCTGAGGAAGACGAAACTCCGGATTCTGGCAGGATGAAACCATGCGCTCCACCCAAATCCAACCAGCGCGATCCCGGGCAGAACAATCCGGGTCCAAATCGATGCAGATGCCTCAGGATCATCAAACCCGAACAGGACCAGCGGAAGAAAAATCCAATCGCCGAGTGCGCGGAATTGCCACAACGACATAAACGCCAAAATGAGGGCAAATGCGGACGCCCAGAGTGCATGCCATTGATCCGGAAGAATCTGAAGCATCATCACCTGCATGCTCACCACTGCCAACCCGTCCATTAACCACTCGGAAAACACCTGTTGCCGGCGGGACATCGTCCTCTTGTAAACCCAGGACATCCCGATGGTGCCCATGCACACAAGCACAACCGCAAATCCACCGGGAACATGCTGGGGAAGCACCCAGTAGAGCCTTGAACTGAGCACCAGCAGCAAAGCGAACCCGGCAAATAATGGCCACCGTCGCATTCCCGGAATATAGGCCAAAAACGCACTCAGAACGCCTCCGATCAAAAGCAAACGGATCTGCCAGGACCCCTCAACGCCGGAAGACCGGATCACATAATAGGCCAACACCGCCACGGCCCCCCCCCAGCGCACTGTAGATCCATTTTCGAGGGACATTGTTGTTGGTGCCACCGTGAAGCCAGGCCAGCGTCCCCAGGCCGAGCGACCCATAGGCGTAATAGATCCATGAACGAAGGGACGCCATTGGCAACCCGACTGGCATCGCCTTGATCATCCATATGGACCCATAGGCAAAGGTGCCAATCGCCAGCAGTTCGATCCATACTGATTTTCTCCGGCGGGCCAGAAAGGCCAGTGAAGTTCCCTGAAGGGTCACGAACAACCAGCGGGCTTCCGTATTCAGGGCCAATACAGCCCAGAAGGTCAGCAGAAAACTGGCCTCCACCGCGTAAACCGTGAAAGCCCCGCGGGCCTCATCGCACCTGAAGGAAATGACGGCAATCAAGAGGTAAACACAGGCCATCACCCCGTAGAAATCCTCGAGATCCGCAACCGCCCATCTCGACCAGGCATACCCCGATATCAACAGGATCGCCCCGGAGAGGGTTGCGAGCGTTCCCGCCGACGCAAACAGCCTGATTTCAGACCCTTTTCGCGCATGGAGAAGGGCACCACACGCCAGCGCAATCAAGGCGAGATAGCCCAGCACCGCTGCTTCGTAGGGAAGCTCCTTCACCATCTCCAACCCATCCTGGACCACCCATGTCCAAAGCGGCAGCGACGAGCCAATCAACGCAAAAACCAGACAAGGCCGCCAATCCCATCGAAGCGCAAACACGTAACCGGAAGCAAAAACCAGAACACCTGCAGCCAGCGCAGCCTCCTGCAACCCCACCCAAGCGGAGAAAACCGAGGTACCCATACCGAGCAGGAGGGAGAAAAGCACAATCCCACGATCCGCCCAACGCATGGCTAAGCCCATCGACAGGATCACCACCGCCATTTGGGCCAACATACCCACCCAAGGGGATTCAATCACCCGGATCGCCGGAGCCGCATAGCCCGCTATCACCGTGGTGTAGATCATGCCAAGCCCAACCGTCGAGAGAATAGACCCATAGGACCGGTTGCGACCCCTCAACCACATGCCGCAGCCGAATACCGCTCCACTCACAGCAAAGGCCTCCAGGAATCGCACCCACGGTTTCGCGTTCTGGGCAACATATACCCCGAAGAAGAGAACAGCCAAAACGGCAAAAACACCACCCAATCGGGGAGCCACCCACTGAATCCAGCCGGACTCGATCCCCATCCCTTTTTCCGGCGGGAGCATCCCGACCGAGCGCAACAAGTCAGACAGGCCTCGTGCGCCTGCTGCTGCCCGCGCACCCTTTCCGGTCTCCACTCCCGAACGACGGGCCGAATCACCCGCATCCGTTCTATCAACAGCGGATCGCGGAAGGTCTTTCTGCGTCCCGGCAGGCGAAGCTGTGGAATGGGCAACAGGAACAGAAGGGGCAACTGGATAAGCGCCCAATCCAGAATGAACCGACGGTTGCTTTGTCGAAGCCTCCTCTGAAGATGCAGCTACACTTTGGACCTTCTCCACGTGAGCCATCGGGGCCTGGAGCGGTGCACCCGAAACGGAACGGGCCGACCCAGGCATTTTGCCGGAAACGGGAGTTTGCGGATGGAGTCCAGCGAGCTGTTTCTCCAAACGCCGGATCCGTTCCCCTAGCTTGCGTTGGCGCACCAGCAGAAAAATGCAAAAAGGGAACGGCACAACGACAAACGCCAATGCCAACAGGATTGCAAAGACTTCAAAATCCATCGCGAGAATCGGGGTTGAGGATCTCCGACTCATGGCACGGTTTTGAACGGATTACAACCCGCAAAACCGGAGTCCTTCCGACGCATAGCTGAACGCAGGCAAACAACTGAAAAACAAGGATAGAATTCATGCGGCATCGATTCCACAAGCGTCCGGAATCGCCGACAATCGGTCCACATCCATGAACGCAAACCACATTGGATGGAGTCCCTATTTCGTGCTTGGCACAACATGCGGGTTTCTCCAAGTTTGTTTGCCATGCGGCGCATCTGGCAATTGGCAATTCTGACGGCATCCGGTGCCTTGCTTTTCCTGGCGTTCAAAGGGGGAACGCTCGACCGTGCCAGCATGAGTCTATTCTATAATGCGGCGGACCCATCTCAACCATGGTCAGCCGGCAACGCTGTCTGGGCGAGAATCTGCTATCAGGCCGCCCCCATTCTCACTGCTGCGATCGCTCTGTTTTCACTCGCCTGCATTCTGTTTCCGAAGTGGTTTCGTTGTTTGAACGATGCCCGGATGGCTGGCATCCTCCTTCTGCTCAGCACAGCTTTGGGTCCGGGACTCTTTGTGAATGCGGTGTTCAAAGAACATTGGGGACGACCCCGCCCCCGGGACACGGCGGATTTCGGCGGAAACCAACCCTATGTTCCTGCCTTTGTTTTCAACCATGAAGGCAAAGGTAAATCGTTCCCCTGCGGCCACTGTTCGGTTGGTTTTGTGTTGGCCGCTCCTGCCCTTCTCTTGGCTTCAAAAAGGGCAAAATATGCGTTGATCGCATTTGCAATCGCGTTGGGAATGGTTATGGGTTTTGCC
This sequence comes from Opitutales bacterium, assembly GCA_028704125.1. GTDB lineage: Bacteria > Verrucomicrobiota > Verrucomicrobiia > Opitutales > JAFGAQ01 > JAFGAQ01. The sequence continues at coordinate 579 of JAQVLM010000164.1, read as the reverse complement.
CGAATGGCGGCAGGTGGCCATTTTCTGTCCGATGTGCTTGCGGCGGGGTGGATCACGTTCTCAGGGATATGGATTGCGACACTGCTGTTACCACTCCGAAGGGGACAGAGAGGGAAGAATACACCAGATGCGCCACCCCTCCAATCGTGGTGGAAACGCCATCCGATCACCGGGTCGTTGATTGCCACTGCAGCCGCTATCGGAATGGGCATTGGAGCCCTTTTTGCGATACCATTTGAACAATCCCACCTTTTTGTGCTGTTTGAGTCCGATGTTTCCCGCCTATCCGCAGGAGTCACCCCACACTTGGCGATTCAAACCAACATTGAGAACCTTCACACAAGGATCACCCCACTCCCGGATGGGGAGTTGTTCCGCTTCCAGGGAGTGTCGAGAGGATTTGGAACCCCCGGCAACCGGGTATTGATCCGAACGAGAGTCGTATCGCCCTTTGGACACCACCATGCCGGGATCAGCCTGATTATGGAGGAATCCGGTCAGTTCACGGAGCTCAGCCATGACGTCTCCCTGCTGGTTGCACCCCACGTGAATATCCAAATCGAGAACGCAGCCGATATC
>JAQVLM010000163.1 GCA_028704125.1 Opitutales bacterium | reverse complement strand
AATCCACTCCCATGAAATCAATGATTATCCCACTGTTCGTTGCATTGTCCGCCTCTGTCTTTGCGGCCGATGCTCCACCTCCCGTTGAGACGCGCCATGGTCTTGTTCAAGGCGTAGTCGAAAACGACCTTACGGTCTACCGGGGGATTCCTTTTGCTGCGCCGCCAGTGGGCGATCTGCGCTGGTGTCCGCCTGCTCCACCTGTTTCATGGGAAGGGGTGAAGCCGGCTGTGGCATTTGCGCCCGATCCCTATCAGGGCGATGGGAAAGGGAATGTCAGTGAGGATTGCCTTTATCTGAATGTCTGGACGCCGGCGAAATCGGCTGATGAACGTTTACCGGTGATGGTTTGGATCTATGGCGGCGGGTTTTCCTTCGGGTCGACTTCCACTCCCGTGCACAACGGGGAGCATCTGGCGCGCCGGGGTGTGGTATTGGTTACACTGAACTACCGTGTGGGCACGCTTGGATTCCTCGCTCATCCCGATCTCAGTGCCGAATCGCCGCAGCAGGTGTCCGGAAACTACGGCCTGCTTGACCAGATCGCCGGTCTGAAATGGGTCCGCGACAACATTGCCGCCTTTGGCGGAGATCCCGCGAAAGTGACGATTTTTGGTGAGTCCGCAGGTGGGATTTCAGTCAGTATGCTCTGTGCATCTCCGCAGGCTGCCGGTTTGTTCCGTGGCGCGATCTCGCAAAGCGGCGGATCCTTCGGGCCGGTGCGTGCGACCACTTCCCCCGGGGAGAACATGCGCACGCTGGAATGGGCTGAGGAATCAGGTGTGGCTTACTTGAAACAAGCTGGAGTGGCTTCCATTCAAGAGTTGCGGAGTCTGCCTCCGGAAAAGCTCCCGGGTGGTTGGGGCAGTGGGACTTCCTGGCCGATCGTCGATGGTTGGGTTATCCCGGATGATCAGTTCCGCCTTTACGAGGCTGGACAATACAACCCTGTCGATATCCTGATCGGATACAATTCGGATGAGGGTCTCAGTTTCGCCCGCGAAAAGACTCCAGAAGAATACGTGTCCAATGTGAAGATGCGATATGGTCCGTTTGCTGACCGGCTCATCGCCGCGTATCCCGCGGGAGAGCAAAGCGTGCCGAAGACCGCCCGTGACTTGATGCGTGACGCTGCTTTCGGGTGGCACACATGGAGCTGGGCCCGGCTACAAACTCGCTCCGGAAAGAACCGGGTTTTTCTATACTACTTTGACCAGCATGCGGAGCATCCGGAGGGATCACCCGAAGCCGACCACGGCATGCCACATGGAGTCGATGTCCCCTATGTGTTCGGGACTCTGGATCGCAAAGATGAACGCCTAACCGATGGTGATTGGGCGATATCTGAAACGGTGGCAACCTACTGGACCAATTTCGTGAAACAAGGTGACCCGAATGGATCAGGTGTTCCATCCTGGCCGGAGTTCACGAACGAAAAGCCACAGGCCATGCACTTCAAGAATACCGCTTTCCCAGGGCCTGTCCCAAGCGAGGATTCGCTGAAGGTGCTGGACGAGTATTTCTCATGGCGCCGCACCCCGGATGGTGCTGCTTGGGCAAATTAACCTGATCCGATGGGCTCCCGTTGCCCGCTCATGCATTCTGAGCCCACGCACCGTTCAGCGGTGGACAATGCGGTGCGGCCGGGTTCCAACGGGAGGTGCGGAGACCGGGAGGAAGGGGATGCAGGTTGATCTGCGTGCTGATGAGGTCATGTAGTTCGTAGGACTTCTGGAGCGTTTCAATCGGAGGCCCCAATACTTCAATGTCGCTGAGGTTCCATTTTCCCAATCCGCCGAGCGCGCAGTATTCGAGGTAGGCCGGGTATTGCTTTTCCCATCCCATGGACTGGATGCGATCCGCGACGCCCATGAGTTCGAGACCGATGCGATCTGCCGCGAGGAAATCGCAGGATGCGATGGCCAGACGTTGGTGGACGGGTGTTCCGTGATTGGGCCCGTTTCCCTGCATGCCCTCAAATCCATCAATCACGGCGAGATCGGGAACACATCCGTTTTGAGCCATCCGGAAGATGTTGTCGTGGAGATCCTGATTGCTGAGACCATGCATCACCGCCTTGCTGTGGTTCCCGGATGACGCGTAGTTCATCGGGGCTCCCATTACCACGTTTTTGAGGGAGAGGGTGGCGACAGCGTTGTTGTGGGTCTTGATTTTGGGTGCCGACACAATGAAAGTGTCGGGGTCCCAGAAGGCGTCCCAGCAACGGCACTCCTTTGTTTCCATTCCGGATTGGATCTGGAACACCTTGAATGGCTGGTGGTCGGTTTCAACGAATTGGACGGGGTAACTGCGCCTGAGCCCAAAGTAGCCAAGGTTATCGAATGCTTCAAAGGTTGGTCCAGTCGCACAAGATTCCGCTATCACGAGATCGTGACGGCCGATGTGCATGAAGAATTCCAGAATTCCCTCGAGCTGCTGCACACTGCTATCCGACAGCAATAGGTCAGCCGGGACGCCGTTGTAGCGCCACGCATCCTGAACGTGGATAACGCAGTTGGGTTTGATGATGATTCTCTTGCCTCTGGATGCGGCGGCCACTTCATCGCGGATTTTCATGAGCGCCTTGAAGACATTGTCGGCCCGGTCGTGTCCGTTGGCGATTGCCACCCTTGCTTTGGTTCCTGGATGGATGGCGTCTTCCGCAGCAGCGAGGGACAACGGCCGGGTGAGTGCCCCCAATGTTCCCATTGTGGCAGCGCGGAGAAAAGCTCGTCTGGAGAAATCAAACGCCATGGTTTCCTATTGGATGGCTGATTGAGCGTGAATCGGATGAAGCGATTGAGTGAGGTTTACATTCAATACGGATTCTCTGATAAGCTCCAGCAGAAACCATCCATGAGTGAAACCAGTCCGACAAGATGCTTTTCAGGAAGCGTCGGAAGGAGAGGATTCGGTATTGTTATCGGATGCTTGATCCTGCGCGGGTTTGTTGGTGCAGGAATCGGTTTTTGGGGGCTGGGCGAAGGAAAACCAAAGGTAGAGAACCACCCCGACAAAAATCGCACTATCGGCGATGTTGAATGCGGGCCACCGGTAAACCTGCAGGTTTACATCGATGAAATCCGTTACATATCCATGGATCATGCGATCCGTCAGGTTGCTGACGATCCCGCCAATGAGCATACCGAATGTCAGCTGCATGCTGGTGGTGTGCAGCAGCAGCATCCGTCGGCACAGGAATATGATCGCCACCGTGATCATCGCGACGATTCCGAGAATCATTCCGAATCCCTGCAGCATGCCCCATGCTGCGCCGGTGTTCCCAATGTGCACCAGATTCAGGTATCCGGGGATGACGGGTATCGGGTCGAAATAGGTGTTGAATGGGATTGACCGGATGATCCACGCCTTCGTGACCTGATCGAGCCCAAGCACCACGCCGAATGTCAAAAACAGCCAACGGTAGTGCCAGATGCGTAGATGGAGCCTTTGGGGCATTTCAACAGAGATGCGGGAATATCATGGATGAACCGGAACCGGCTGATGCCAATCCATCAGTCCTCGGTGTCCTCATCGGTGAATGCCGCTGAGTCTTCGACTCCCTCAGCAAAAACCCCACCGCGTTGAATGTTTCGTTTTCTTGAGCGTTCAAATTCCTGCTGCCCTTCGACTGAGAAACGGGTGAAAGGAACCGCCTTAAGCCGTTCTTTGCTGATTGGCTTGCCCGTGATACTACAGATTCCGTAGGTGCCGTCAAAGATGCGCTGGATCGCCTTTTCGATCTCGTGCAGCGCTTCCTTTTCGGAAGAAACCAGGCTCAGTGCAAAATCTCGGTCGAATGCATCGGTTCCGGCGTCGGCAAGGTGTTGCCCATAGCTCGACAGATCTCCCGAGTCGTCCTTTGAGGATCGCTTGAGCGTATCCTGCATGTGCAGATCCAGTCCATTGAGGACCTGTTTTTTAAGTTCAATCAACTGTTTGTAGTAGGATTGGAACTTTTTGGGGACCGATTCGATGGCCCTGTCGAAGGAGGGCAGTGATTGCTCGCCCGGGTCAAATCCAAGAATGTCGGCCATCGAAGCCGCTTCAAGTTTCTGTTGGGAGGGAAGATCGGCTTCAGCCGGATTTGCCATCCGGTCTTGCTTGAGCTCATTTTTGCGGGTTTCGGCTTCAGCCGCAGCCTGCGCTTTTTTTGATTTTGCGTCTGACTTTTGACGTTTCAGAATCTCCTCGACATCGTCGAGACTGAAATAAGGTTGGGATGCTTTGATCTCTTTGCTCATAGGATGGCGGTTTGGAAATGGTTGATGGTTTGTGAAAAGCCTCAGAACCTCAGGGCCCTAGCTTTGCGGGAAAAGGGTATCGTGGACGGCTTTGTCTCTGAGGGAGACGGAGCCCCAATGTGCTGTGAGATGAAGCTCATCCACCCAACGCCAGCTTCTGGGACAGCGAACACCTGATGCATGAGCCACTTCCACCATGTGATCTTGTTTTGGATCACCCCATTTGACCTGAGAAACGATGAAGAGTTCACTCAAATCACTGGAATACTTCTCGAGAACAGGTTTTGCCGGGTGGTCGTGGGGCAAAAGTAAATGAACGGCCGCTTCGAGGGACTGGCCGATTTCCTTTTTCTGACGGCAGGCTTCCAGCTTGTCGTTGACGTGCTCAGTTTTGAATTGAAGGATCGACTGGATCGCGTTGTGGGCGTCTGTCTGGATCCAGGATGGATCCGGCGTTGGCCAGTCGGAGAGCACCAGTGAAAGTTCAGCGAAATCCGATCCGCTTTGCAAGTGGGCGTAAGCCTCATCGGTGGTGAAGGGCAGGATCGGGTGCAAGATCCGGATCAGGGCTTCAAATACCAATCGGATGGCGGTCTGAGAGGAACGCCTCAGTGGATCGGATGGAGCCAGCGTGTAAAGCCGGTCTTTGATGATGTCATGGTAAGTCGCAGAGAGGGTGGAGCTGCAGAATACCTGAATCAGCTGGTAAACCTTTGGGAAATCATAGGACTCGAAAGCATCACCGACTGCGACCATGAGAGCGTGGGTTTCATGCAAAACCCATTTGTCCAGTATGTGCATCTGGTCTACCGGAACTGCATCCGTTTTGGGATCGAAGTCGAAGAGGTTGCCCAATTGGAACCGCAGGGTGTTGCGGATCAGTCGGTAGATTCCTGAGACCTGCTTGATGATGGTTTCGCCAATCGGGAGGTCTCCCCGATAGTCTTCCGAGGCGATCAGGAGCCGGAGGATGTCCGCTCCGTATTCGCCGAGCCATTGGGTGGCGGTCTTGGATCCCTGACTCTTCGAAAGCTTTTTCCCGTCCTCATCCACAACAAATCCATGCGTCAGGACTTGGCGGTAAGGTGCCTTGCCTTTGACCAGAACCGATGTCCAGATGGAAGACTGGAACCATCCACGGTGTTGGTCGCTTCCCTCAAGATAGAGATCGGCGGGCCAACGGAGATTGGCGTAGTGATCGAGCACCGCGAGGTGGCTGCTTCCAGAGTCAAACCAGACATCCAACGTATCGCGGCCTTTGGAAAGGTTGTCAGCCGTCCACCCGGTCGGAAGCGCGATTCCCTCCAGCAGTTCCTGAGCGGATTGGCTGAACCAGATATCGGTGCCCTGCTGCGCCACTTTTTCCGCTAATCCGCGGATGACTCCGGCATCCAGCAAGGCCTCTCCGTCGGGATTGAAAAAGACCGGAAGGGGAACTCCCCATGCCCGTTGACGCGATATACACCAATCCGGTCGGTTTTCGACGGCGCCGCGGATCCGGTTTTTGCCCCATTCGGGAATCCACCGGACCGATTCGATTTCGTCGAGCACTTTGGTTCTCATGCCCTCGAGGTCCAGACGCATGAAGAACTGGTCCATGGCCCTGAAAACGACCGGAGTCTTTGACCTCCAGCAATGGGGATACTGGTGGTTGAGTGCTTTCACCTTCAGAAGCGCACCTTTTTCTTTGAGGATTGCCAATACCGCCTGGTTCGCAGGGTTTCTTCCCTCCGACTCAAGCACGGTTTTTCCGATCAGGGCGGCCGGGATTTGCCCATCGTCCATGTAGCACCCGTTGTCGTCGAGCGGACAGTAGATTTCGAGGCCGTAGTTGAGTCCGGTCTGGTAGTCTTCGAGACCATGCCCGGGTGCAGTATGCACGCAGCCGGTTCCGGAATCGAGCGTGACGTATTCTGCGTTCAACACCGGACTGAATCGGTCGATGAAAGGATGCCGGGTCTTCAGCCCCTCCAGATTTGCTCCGGGGATGGATGCATCGGCTATGCTTCCGCTTGCCGGGTCCCATCCGCAATCCTGGATGAAGGACTCCGCCAGTTCCTTGGCCACCAGATAATGATGTCCTTCGTGTTTGACCCAAGTATAGGTGTGGCGCGGATGCAGGGCGATCGCAAGATTTGCGGGAATGGTCCACGGGGTGGTGGTCCAGATAACAACCGATGTCGATGCTGGCAACCCGAATGCCTCGGGCTCGACAGCCTCAAACGCGACCCAAATGGAAGGGCTTTCGTGGTCCTGATACTCAACTTCGGCTTCAGCGAGCGCTGTCCGGCATGGGATCGACCAATAGACCGGTTTTTTGCTGCGGTAGACCATGCCGCGTTCGACAAAAGCGGCAAAGGTGCGTAGGATTTCGGCTTCGTATGTGGGATCGATCGTGCGGTAGATTGTATCCCAGTCCGTCAGGATTCCCAGTCTGCGGAATTGATCCTTCTGGATTCCTACGAAGCGCTCCGCAAACTGATGGCATTGGCGGCGCACGGAAAGCGGATCGAGGTCGTCGCCTCCGTTTCGCATGGATTTGGTCACGGCGTGTTCAATCGGTAGACCATGGCAATCCCATCCCGTAACGAAGGGGGCATCATAGCCCTTCATGGTTTTATACCGGACCACGATGTCCTTGAGCACCTTGTTCAATACGTGTCCCATGTGAATGTCCCCATTCGCAAAGGGTGGTCCATCGTGCAGAATGAAGGTTTCCCGGCCGGAGCGCGACGCGCGGATCCGGCTGACCATTCCTTGTTTTTCCCAGTGCTCGATGCGGAGCGGTTCCCTTTCCACCAGACTGGCCTTCATGGGGAAGTCTGTCTTAGGA
>JAQVLM010000162.1 GCA_028704125.1 Opitutales bacterium | reverse complement strand
CCCACCCAGTTTCAGGAAATGGCACGGCTGATGAACGTCAACCGCACCGAGCTTTCTGACATTCTAAGGCAGCTGGATGAGGAAGGGAAAAAGATGGTCACGCTCGCCAACGAATTCGCCACTGACTCGCTGACCGCGGTGAAAACCAACATGGATCTGACCCAGGGATCCCTCAACACCGCCGTCCGTATTACGCTCATTCTCACGGTCATTGGAGCGATTTTGGGCATATTCATAGCAGTGGTCACTACCAAGAGCATCACCCGGCCGGTAAGCCAAATCCTGACCGTTGTTCAGGGTCTCTCAGACGGAGACCTGACCAAAGCTGCGGCGATCGACCAGAAGGATGAGATCGGGAACCTCGCCCGGAACGTGAATGATTCCACGGCCAAACTCAGGAATGTCATACGCGAATTTCTTGAAAACGCGAACATGCTATCCCAGTCCGCCATTCAGATGAGCGACACTTCGAGTCTGCTGCTCGAACAATCCAATGATATGAGCGAACGGTCCTCAACTGTGGCGGCCGCCGGAGAAGAGCTTTCCAGCAACATTTCCACGATGTCGCGGACAGCGGACGAGTTGTCGAGCTCCGCACAATCCGTCGCATCGGCAGTGGAAGAAATGAGCGCCTCGCTCAACGAAGTGGCCCAAAACTGCGCAAAAGAATCCGAGATTGCGGCCAAGGCGAATAACGAAGCTGAGTCCGCGAGGAAAGTGATGTCCGAACTCGGAACCTCGGCCCGCGAAATCAGCAAGATCGTGGAGATCATCAACAACATCGCAGCGCAGACGAACCTTCTCGCCTTGAATGCCACCATCGAAGCGGCAAGTGCGGGTGATGCGGGCAAGGGCTTTGCGGTGGTAGCAAATGAAGTGAAAGAACTGGCCCGGCAGAGTGCTCAAGCGACCGAGCAGATCAGCCGACAGATCGAGCAGATGCAACGCAGCACACAGACATCTATCCAGACGATCGAGTCCATCACGGCGATCATCGAAGAGGTCAATCACATCGCAGTCACGATCGCGGCCGCAGTCGAGCAGCAATCGGTCACCACGAATGAGATTTCAAAGAGCCTCAGCAACGTTTCCGGGTCCGTGAACCATTTGGCCATTAACATTCAGCACTCTGCATCGGGAGCCAACGAGGTTTCTGAAAACATTCAGGAAGTGAGCCAGTCGGCCCAGCAATCGGCGGAGGGTGTTAACCACACCAGTATGGCAGCAACCGAATTGACTCAGATTGCCGAACGCCTCCGAGACCTCGTCTCGCAATTCAAGGTCTGATTCTTCACCAATCTTTGGATGAACAAAGGACGGGAGCTTCCTCCCGTCCTTTTGTTTTGCAAGATTGCCCGGGGCTTCATTCAATACGCCGGGTGATGGGGGCATCGCCGCACCTCGAACCCATACGCCTTTCTAGCCCCACATGCCAGCGCCTATATCGACATTTTGTTCCGCCCACCACGCGATGGCGACCCGATTCGAGATCCGGATCCGCCACCCCGACCAACGCTATGCCAGCCAGTTTGCGAGTGAAGCGTTCGGGGAGATTGGTGCGCTCGAGAACCTATTCAGCCGCTACATCGAACACAGCGAGATCAGCCGATTCAACCGATGGCCTCCTGGCATTCCTTTTTCCGTATCGGAGCCTGTATTCATGTGCATCGAATGCGCGGAGTCCGTGAGGACGCATACCGACGGAGTCTTCGACATATGCTGTGCTTTGGGCTTGCCCACTGCCTCCCCGGCTAGACCGCGGATCGTTATGGATCCGCTATCCCAAACCATCACACGATCCGACGCATCAGTCAGGCTCGATCTCGGGGGAATCGGGAAGGGCTTCGCCCTGGAGCGGATAGGAAAACTCGCTGAAGAATGGGATATCACGGACTGGATCGTTCATGGTGGTTTCAGTTCCGTTCTGGCTCGAGGATCATCGGACGAAACCCTTTGCGGGTGGCCAGTCAGGCTTTCCGGCAATACCGCCCACACCATCCAACTGATCAATCAGGCGGTCGGCGCCTCTGGAACCGATGAGAAAGGGGATCATATCGTTGACCCACGAAGCGGCAAGGCAAGGGTGTTCAATCCAAGGGTTTGGGTGGTAGGACCCGATGCCGCAACAGCAGATGCACTATCCACTGCCTTCATGCTGCTGGATGAAGCATCCGTGCGGCGAACGCTGGATTGCTACTCCGGTTACGAATGCATCGTCGATTCGGACGCTTCCCGTAAAGGGACAGGATCAATCGCGCAAAACCCAAGAAATTGATATCGACCACTCATCACACCTTCCCTAGCCTCCATTGCTCGTGAAAAAACCATCTTCCAGTCTCACTGTCACGCTGGGTGACAGGTCGTATCCTATTCACATCGGGCGAAACAATACGGCGGACCTCATCGAAACGCTCCACGGCATCCGCGAAAGCAAACGGTCCTGCGCAGTGGTAACAGACTCCACCGTCGAACTGGTTCAGAGCGGCTTTCTCAACGATGTTTTCCATGATATTCCAAGGGTCGCAATACCCGCCGGAGAATCCAGCAAGCGTCTGTCTCAACTGGAAATGGTTCTCGATTTTATGTCGGAACACCGGCTGAACCGACAATCCATGATATTTGCGGTTGGGGGTGGCGTCGTCGGGGATTTGGCCGGGTTCGCCGCTGCCTGTTACATGCGCGGTATCGATTTCATTCAGGTTCCGACCACCTTGCTCGCGATGGTTGACAGTTCGGTAGGTGGAAAAACCGGCGTCAATCTGGCTTCAGGAAAGAATCTGGTCGGAGCGTTTCTACAGCCACAGGCCGTATTTGTCGACACCGCGCGACTGGACACACTGGAGAAAAGGGAACTGGCGGCAGGAATGGCAGAGATCATCAAAGCCGGGCTACTCGCGGACCGCAGCCTCTTTGAGCAGCTGGAGCAAAGCCCGGTCACCACCTCCAAAGACCCAGACCTGGTTGGCATCATCCGGAAGGCCTGCGCCATAAAAGCGGAAATCGTGGCCGCGGATGAACGCGAGTCAGCTGCATCCGGAGGCCGGGCCTTACTCAATCTGGGACACACTTTCGGGCACGCGATCGAGAACGTTACCGGCTACCATGGCGTCCTTCATGGAGAGGGCGTATCCATTGGAACCGTGATGGCAACTGACCTTTCTGCGATGATGGGACTCTTATCGGCAGAGGCTCCCCAAAGAATCGCCTCCGTTTTCGCCGCGCATGGGCTGCCAACCCGACTTCCCTCTCCCATTCCAGCTTCCAAGCTCCTGGATGCTATGAGCCGGGACAAGAAGAACCGGGAAGGTATGCTGCGTTTTGTGCTGCTCTCCGGGATTGGCAGTGCCATCACGCATGATCAAGTCCCGGTCGATCAGGTCATGAACGCTTTGGCAAATGGAGGTGCCTCGTGAACGACCGGTTTCAGCCCGATGTCCGGATTTTCTGTTCACTTTTTGTGATCCTCGTCGCAGTCCGGATCCTCTACGCGGTTGTGTTTCCCTTCGATCTATCCGGAGATGAAGCCTATTATTGGGATTGGGGCCGATCGCTCTCCTGGGGCTACTTCAGCAAGCCCCCCTTTATTGCCTGGTTGATGGCTTTGTCGGGTTGGATGGGACACAACACCGACACGGGGCTTCGGATCACGGCCGCACTACTCGGTTCGGGGTCTGTTCTGATGATGTTTATTCTGTCATTCAGGTTATTCGGCGGACAGGCCGCTCTCTGGACGGTGCTTTTGATGATCGCTTCGCCCGCGAATGTGGCACTGAACCTTATTCTGACCATCGATGCGCCACTGATGTTTTTCTGGCCTCTGGCCCTGCTATTGTTCCATCTGCAGGTTCATGACAGGGACCATCGGGCGGTGTGGGGATTACTCAATATGGTCGCACTTGGGCTCGGCCTTCTTACCAAGCAAATGATGTTCGCTTTCCACATCATGATGCTACTGTATCTGGCTACGACACCATCCCACAGAAGGCTATTGCGAGCGTGGGACATCTGGATGGTGTGGATCGGCTCACTGGCTTTTCTGATTCCCACCCTCTTGTGGAATGCATCCAACGGTTGGATCACCGTGTCGCACACGCAGCATCACTTTGAAGGCAAACCCATCACAATTCTCGGGATCTTGAGCCGGGCAGGAGAATTCATCGGGACTCAGATTGGACTCTTGTCTCCGGTAACGGCGGTTCTCCTTGTGCTTGTGATGATCCACAGCCTTCGAAAATGGAAGTCGCTTGAACCCCACGCCCGCTATTTGCTAACCTTCAGCGTACCCGGACTGGCAATCGTTCTGCTCATGCTCTTCCGGCAAAAAATCAATGCGAACTGGCCGGCAGTCTTCTACCCGGGTTTGCTGATTCTGATGGGCGCAGCCCTGACAAACTCAAAGGCACTCCCCGATTCCCTCACGGGTCGATTCCCGAAATGGAAGAATCCTGCTGTTGTGACAGGCTTTGTATTCATGCTGATTGCTGCGTTGATCCCGTTTGGGCTCTCGATTGCGGGTCAGACCGGTGGGCGATTGGATCCGATGGTCCGGCTTCAAGGATGGAATGAGTTGGCCAACCATGTGCAGCGTTTCCGCGAATTCCATCAGTCCTCGCTGAATCAGCCGTTTATGCTCGTAAGCGGACACCGTTACAATACTTCGCTTCTCGCATTTTACCTTCCGGATCAGCCCCACGTCTTTCGCTGGCCCAATGAGCCCTCCAAGATCGAATCCCAGTATGAAATTTGGGGACATCCGCTCGCTCTTGAAGGCAGGGATGCGATCGTTGTGGTTCCGGAAGATGACAAGCGCCGGTCTGCGGCATGGATGGAATCCTTCGAAACCGTTAGCCAAGGGGAATCCATTCAAGTGCCCATTGGACAAAAAGGATCACGTAAGTACACGCTCTACACTGCTAAAGGATTCCAACTCCATCCCGAACCTTCTTCTCAGCAAAAGCAATGAAGACTCCCAGTCACACTGTAACCGGCGCAATGTCCATGTCCGGACTGTATCATAAGCACTCCGACACTGCGCAACTGACCAGGTCCATTATTGTTCCTTTTTATAATGAAGAAGCCTGTGTGGTTGGTGTTCTGGAGGAAATCCGGAAAGCGCAGCCAGCAGCGGAAATCATTGCGGTGGATGATGGCAGCACAGACCAAACCTGGCAACGCATCAGCACAGTAGCTGGGGTAACCGGACTGAGGTTTCTGGAAAACCGCGGACAAAGCGCGGCCATGTATGCCGGGCTGCTTCACGCATCGGGAGAAGTCTGCGTCTTGATGGATGGAGACGGACAGAATGATCCCGCCGATATCGAAGCCCTCGTATCCAAATTGGCCCAAGCCGACATCGTGTGTGGGTATCGTGCCACACGAAAGGACACCTGGAGCCGGAGAGTCGCATCCCGCATTGCGAACGCGATTCGGAGGCTCTTTTTGGACGATGGGGTGAGGGATACCGGATGCTCACTGAAAGCGTTCCCTCGTCCATGTGTTGAACTGCTGGTCCCATTCAACGGGCTCCACCGCTACCTACCGGCTATTTTCAAAAAAGCCGGACTGAAGATTGCAGAAGTGCCAGTCAATCACCGGGCTCGATCTCAGGGGGTATCGAAATACACCAATTGGAACCGGGCCATTCGAGGCATCTATGACCTGATCGGCGTCGCCTGGCTTCTCAACCGCAAGATCCGTTTTCCAAAAACCGAACTCCGGGCCACCGCAAAGCATTGACCCATCGAGGAACAGAGACCACCCGGTCTCCCTACCGTTGACACACGTCTCGATAAATGTCACATCGGCTACTGCATGCATCAGGAGCTATTTACCATTAATCTCTTTGGGCTTACCACCCTCGTCATCACTGGATGGAAAATCATCGGCTACTTGGGAGTCGGTATGTTTTCGGGCCGTTGGATCATTCAGATGGCCGCATCCACGAAACACCAGCGGGTCGTCATGCCCCGCATGTTCTGGTACATGAGTCTCGCGGGAAGCCTCATGGTGCTATCCTACTTCATTTTCGGTAAAAATGACTCGGTCGGGATTCTTTCGAATCTTTTCCCCTCATTCATTGCCGCATACAACCTGACCCTCGACATCCGCCACAAAAGACGGGAACAGGACGACGGCGCCAAATCCTGAATAGGGTTCTTCCGACAACGCACCAACCAACCGGCTGAAGCAACGGCGCAGACATTCACCACCTGACAATCTCTCCATCATGTGCGACTCGCTGAAATACACTGGACGGCTCCTGAAAGAGTCCTGGGCTGTAACAAAACGGTTCAAGTGGCTGATCATCACCTTGTCCCTTGTCTTTTTCCTGATTGCATTCTGGACCATGCAATACGACAGGGAGTGGCTGAACGGTATTCGCAAAGACCCCGGCACCCATCCGGAAGTGCATCACTTTGCGGGTGAGGTCAGCTACTACGGCATGTATGTGTTCACTCCGCTCGGGCTTTGTGCCGCGATTTGGATCTTCGGGTGGAGACTGAACCGCGAGCACCTAAAACGCGCGGCCATAGCCTGTTTTGTGGCCGGAACGGTTGCCGGAATCATCGTCAATGTATTCAGACCCGGATTTGCTCGCCCACGACCCAGGGCAGAGCTTCCGGATCGATTCCACTGGGTGGAGTTCGACTCCGATCTGCATTCTTTTCCCTCCGGGCATGTGATGTCGAACATCGCCGGAGCCACAACCCTAACCCTTCTTCAGCCGGCCGTCGGAATTCCGTATTTTGTGTTTTCAGGGGCAATCGGTTGGTCCCGCATGCAAAGGGCCTCCCATTATCCCACAGACGTAGGGCTTGGCACAGCGCTTGGCATCATCGTTGGACTGACCATCGCCGGCGGGGTTCGCAACGCCGGACCGATGCCATCCCGTCAAAACAAGAACGCCGCTGACGATTGATCCACTCACCCGAGGGCGGTGCTCAGGGTCACATAGCTCAAAAACCCGAGATAGGCTGCATAGGAACTAACCAGCACACCCCCTTCAAAGCGGTTGATCCGTCCCTGCCGGCCCTTCCATCCCAGCCCTAGTACCAGCATGAGAACTGTCATTGAAGCCATGA
>JAQVLM010000161.1 GCA_028704125.1 Opitutales bacterium | reverse complement strand
TTCCGTCATCCCATAGCCTTCGAGCACCCGCACTCCGATGGTATTGAAAAAGCGGTCGATGTGAAGTGGAAGCGCGCCGCCACCGGAAACGGTAAAGCGAAACCGACCGCCAATCGAAGCGCGTATACGGGAAAACACGAGACGATCCATGATCAGCCACGGCATCCAGAACAGCCCCATGCCGATCAACCCGGCCAACCAGAAGGCGCCCCGCTCCACTGCACCCGAATGCCTCAAACGCAAACGCTTGCCTGCATAGAGCACACGGGAGCCCCGGAACATATAGGCAAACGCAAAAGCCACCCTGAACATCAAGCGCTTGGACCAAGGTGATTTCCGAACCCCGTTCAGGATCCGGGAATAGAGGCTTTCCCACAGACGCGGAGCGGACACCATCACATCCGGGCGAAACTCCTTGAGATCATCGCCCAGCGTCTTCACCGAAGCATAGGCCATGTGGGTGCCCCTCGCGAAAATGATCATTTCAAAAGCCCGTTCATAGCTATGCCAAACCGGCAAAATCGAAAGCACCCGGTACCCCTGATCGATGGGGATCGGCAGATTTGCCACCTGCGACATCATGTTGCCGTGGCTGATGACCACGCCCTTGGGCCGTCCGGTCGTACCGGAAGTATAAATGATCGTCAGCGGATCCGAAGCACTGGTGTGCTTCACCCGAACCTCCACGCGACTGCCACCTCCGTTTCCCTGTGCCTTTCCAAGCGCCTCCAGTTCCCGCAGGCCAATCACCCGGGCGGCTTCGACCCACCCGGATTCCGGATCCCACCCGGTCAAATCGTCCATGACAATGATCCGCTCCAGCTCTTTGGCGCCCTCCAGGAGGCGCGACACCCGCTCGAGGTGCCGTATACTCTCAACCACCAGAAAACGGGCCCCGCTGTGTTCGAAGATGAACCGCACTTCCTCGTCGGTTGCATCGTTCCCCCTGGGCACATCCACACCTCCTGCCATGGTGACCGCGAGGTTGCACAAGAGCCATTCCATACGATTATCCGCGAGGATCATCACACGATCGCCCCGCTGTAAGCCCAGCTCGATCCACCCCTCGGCCAAACCCACGACCTGATCGCGCAACTCACGGTAGCTCAGGGTGATCCGCCCGGATTCTGCCTTCAAATGGCTCGAAAGCGCGGGGGCATCACCGTAACACGCAGCCGCCCATCCGACCATTGCGGAAACATGAGGGGCCTGCCATGGCATACCGGTCTCAGGGGCTTCCATTTCCTGTTTCGCACTCATTCTATCGGCTCTGCAAGCGTTCCGGTGTAGCTTTATCCATAAGGGCAAACCAAGGTGGCCTATAAAAACAGTTGATTCTATCCAATGCGAGAACTAATAACAGCGGCATCTTATGATCATTCAACCTAAGGTAAGGGGATTTGTCTGCATCACGGCCCATCCAAAAGGCTGCGAGCAACATATTCTTGAAGAAATCGATTTTGTAAAGAATCAGAAACCGATTGAGGGTGGTCCCGGTCGGGTGCTGGTTATCGGAGGTTCGACCGGATACGGCCTGTCGTCGAGGATTGTGCCCACCTTTTCATGGGGAGCGAAAACCATCGGGGTCTTCTTCGAGAGACCGCCCGCCACGGAACGTCCTGCAACCGCAGGCTGGTACAACTCAGTCGCATTCAAAAACGCTGCCGAAAAGCACGGATACTATGCACGCAACGTCAACGGCGATGCCTTTTCCGACGAGATCAAGACCAAAGTCGGGGATCTCATCGAAAAAGACTGGGGGCAGGTTGACCTCATCGTTTACAGCCTCGCATCCCCCCGTCGCAAACACCCGAAGACCGGCGTTGTCTATGCATCGGAAATCAAGCCGATTGGCAACGTTTTCAAGGGTAAGTCGATCGATACGGACCGGGACATGGTGATCGATGCATCGATCGAACCTGCGACGCCCGAGGAGATTGCCGGCACGGTGAAGGTAATGGGCGGCGAGGATTGGGAGATGTGGCTCGAATACCTGCACAAACGCGGACTCCTCGCGAAAGGAATCCGGACGGTGGCCTACTCCTACGAAGGTCCGGACGTAACCTGGCCGGTTTACAAAAACGGAACGATCGGCAAGGCAAAAGAAGACCTCGAACGCGCCGGACGGGCCATCACGGAACACACCCGCGACATTGGGGGCCGGGCATTTGTATCGTTCAACAAGGCGGTGGTCAGTCAAGCCAGCGCCGCGATCCCAGTGGTCCCGCTCTACAACTCGATCCTGCTGAAGGTCATGCAGGAACACGGCGTCCATGAGGACATCATCCAGCAGATTTTCCGGCTGTTCGCAGACCATCTTGCCGGCAGTAAGAAAGCCGAGCAATCGGATGCCCTGCGCATCCGGATCGACGACCTCGAACTCCGGTCCGATGTCCAGAAAGCCGTGGCCGAGATCTGGCCCCGTATCACGACGGAGAACCTACGGGAACTGTCCGGATTCGATGCCTACAAGCGCGAGTTCCTGAGGTTATTCGGCTTCGAGTATGATGGCGTCGCCTACGATGCGGATGTTGACTTGTGTCTGGATGATCCTGATATGATTTCCTGATCATCGGCCAAAATCAGGGCTCCTCAACCGGAGCCCTGTATGATCCCCATCCACCCAATCCTGTCAGTTGAAGTCGCTCGTATCCATCATCCGTGTCATCCGATCGCTGACTCCCCACTGGAAAGGGGCGAATTGGAAGATGATGGATCCTGTCGCGCCAGGCTGCATGATCCTGCTGTCCGCCATTGGAGTGGCGTTTATCTACTCCTCGCAGGACTACACAGGCGGGCAACTCTGGGTCAAACAATTGATCTGGTTGGGAATCAGTGTTGGGGCCTACACCCTATTCTCCATCCTGCATTACAAAATACTGCTTGAAAACGCATTGTGGATCTATATTGCCAGTATAGTCCTTCTGTTGGCAGTCAAATCACCGTTGGGAACCGAAATCTACGGTGCCCGCAGATGGATCGATCTAAAGTTCACAACCCTACAGCCATCCGAGTTAGCGAAAATGGCAACGCTGATCATGGTGGCCCGAACACTGTCCCGATTCACTTATCAATCTTTCATCGATTCTGTTACTGCTCTTGGTCTGGTAATGGCCATCACCGCATTACCAACCCTCATCATCTTTCTGCAGCCTGATCTGGGCTCAGCTTTGATGCTTCCGTTTATGACTTTCGCACTTTTGTACAGCACGGGCTTCTCCAGGAAGTTCTTTCAAGTGACAGCTCTGCTGGCGCTTGCCGCTGCTGCCATCGTAGGGGTCGACCTCTACCGCTACGATGCGTTTCTTAACAGGAACAACCTCTCTGCTCTCGAAAACCGAGGGCAGTATGAGGCGCATTCCTGGATCCCCCTAAAGGATTATCAGAGGAACCGTCTCATGGCATTCGTCGCTCCTGAACGCATCGACCCTCAAGGTCTGGGCGTGAGCTGGAACGTCCGTCAGTCGCTCATTTCGGTGGGAACAGGCGGATGGGCCGGAAAGGGGTGGAATGACGGGACCCAGGCCAAACTGGGCTACCTGCCTCAAGCCGTTGCACACAACGACTTTATTTTTTCGGTCATCGCCGAAGAAGGAGGCTGGATTGGCAGCATGCTGGTCATCGGGCTATTTGCCGTACTGGTCTTCAATGGGATTCGCGTATCTATGATCGCGAGGGACCGTTTTGGACAAATGCTGGCACTCGGGGTCTCACTGACCTTGTTTGCCCACATTTTCATTAACATTGGCATGACATTGGGAATCGCCCCGGTGACCGGTCTGCCACTTCCATTCTTAAGTTATGGAGGGACCTTTCTGCTCAGCTGTTTCATGCTGCAAGCTTTTCAACAGAGTGTATATCGCCATCGGGAGAGGCTCGTATGACAGATCCCATGGTGCATTATCCACTCCGGCAGGAGAAACTGACAGGCGGGTCCCCTCCCACAATCCACGGGAAAACACAACATGGACAGCCAGAAAACACCCACCGTTATTCAGATCGAAAAGATCTCCGAAACACTGAAGGAACCGCCTGCCGATAATCAGGATCAGAGCTTTGTCATTCAGGAGATCCAACAAGCAGCGGAAGAACGCGCCAAGAAACGCCCGGTTATTCAGAAGATTCTGAATCGCATCAACGGCAAGCCCAGCGACTTCACCGAAATCGTCATCAACTCGGAACCACTCGAAAAACGGGTGGCGATGCTGCACAACGGAATCCTTGAAAAGTTCGAAGTCGAACGGACCGGCGACCAACGCATGGTCGGCACCATCTTCCGAGGAAAAATCCAGAACCTCGAACCTGGCCTGAAAGCCGCCTTCGTCGACATCGGGGAAGCGAAAAACGCCTTTCTGCACTACTGGGACATTCTTCCCGCCGCGCAGGATTCGTCGGTCGAAATCGTCCGCGACAACGAGTCTGAACAGATGCGCAAGCAGAAGGAAAAAATCACCATCAAGGACATTCCTTCCAAGTATCCCATCGGCACCGACATCATTGTCCAGATCACCAAGGCATCCATCGGAACCAAAGGCCCACGGACGACGACCAATATTGCAATCCCCGGGCGCTTTCTGGTGCTCATGCCATTTTCCGGACAATGCGGCATCTCCCGCAAGATCATGGACAAAGGCGAACGGACCCGCCTCAAGAAAATCCTCCGCGAGCTCACGATCCCCGAAGGCATGGGAGTGATCATGCGCACCGCCGGGGAAGGCAAAAAATCCCGCTACTTTGTGCGGGACCTCCACATCCTCCTGCGTATTTGGGAAGCGATCCAGAAGAAGATCGAGGAGAGCAAGGAACCCTGCATGCTCTATCAGGAACCCGACCTGATCGAACGCACCGTACGCGACTTCCTGACCGAGGACATCGACCGTGTGCTGGTGGATGATGAGGCCACCTACAACACCATGCTGGATGTGGTATCGGCCATCTCCCCACGTTCGAAATCAAAGTTTGTCCATTTCAAGGAAAACATCCCCATCTTCGAGCGCTTCAACATCGAGAAACAGATCGCCCAGACTTTCATGACGCGGGTTGCGCTGCCTTCCGGAGGCGAGATCGTGATTGAGGAAACCGAAGCACTGGTTGCAATCGACGTGAACACGGGGAGTCACAAAGGAACCAACCGCGATGGCACCGGATTCATCGTGCAAGCCAATCTGGAAGCCGCATCGGAAATTTCGCGGCAGATTCAGCTGCGCAACATCGGTGGTCTGATCATCATCGACTTCATCGACATGAAACAGCGCAAGGACCGCAATGCGGTCTACATGCGCATGAAACATGAAATGCGCCATGACAAGGCGAAGACCCATGTGCTGCCGATTTCGCAATTGGGCATTCTGCAGATGAGCCGTCAGCGGCACAAGGAAAGTAATTCCAGCGGGATCTACACAAATTGCCCATACTGCAACGGCAAAGGCATCGTGAAGAGCGAACGCACCATGAGTGTGGAAATCCAGCGGCGCCTGCACAGCGTGATCCGCAACCTGCGTCCATCCGCTTCCGGCGCGCAACCACGGCACCTGATCGTGCTCCTGCACTCGGCCGTCTTGCAGCGCCTCCGGGATGAAGATGAAAACATCCTGAGCGAGATTGAGCAAAAGCACGGAATCAAACTCACCTTCCGTGCGGATCCAGCCTACCACATTGAAAACTTCTGCATACTCGACGGCACGACCGGCGAGGAACTCAGGTGATGCGGGTTCTGATCGCATTTGACAAGTTCAAGGGCTCCATGTCGGCCCGGGAAGCTTGTCACACCGCTGAAGCAGCCCTTCTGGAACGGCACCCCGACTGGGAGTGTCGTTCCGCTCCCCTAACCGATGGAGGGGAGGGATTTGCCGAGATCATGACGGATGCCATGGGAGGAGATCTCGTGTCCGACAGCTCCACCTACCCGGATGAGCGAAGAGGCACGGCAATGCGCGGCCGGATTGAATCCTCGAAAGTGCCGCGGCGTCTTCGGGAAATCCTCCAACTTCCACCGGAAGGAGACCTTGCCATCGTGGAAATGGCACAGACCGCAGGATACGGACTGGTGGCGGATCCGGATAATCGGAACCCATGGAAACTCACTACATCTGGAGTGGGAGAACAGCTCAGGAGCGCCTCACAACCGGGCGTATCCGCCATCCTCATGGGAATCGGGGGCAGTGCCACCAATGATCTGGGATGTGGCGCGCTGGAAGCGTTGGGGCTCAGGGCATACAACGCAGACGGCAACCTTGTCCGGACAACCACACCGGAGCACTGGAATGGCGTGGTCCGCTTTGACCCATGTCCAGAATTAGCGCGACCCGCCTTGCGGATCGCCTGCGACGTATCAAACCCGCTTCACGGCCCCGATGGAGCTGCCGCCGTGTTCGGCCCACAAAAAGGGCTCAAAGACGACGATATCCCACGCATGCGAAAAGAAATGGAGCGCATCGGCGCCCTTCTCATCCAAGCCTTTGCAGGACCGGAAACCCTCGCCAAACAACCCGGAATGGGCGCGGCGGGCGGAATCGCGTTCGGGCTTTCTCTGGCATGGACCAACACCCTTTTGGTTCCGGGATTTGATTGCGTTTCGAATGCGCTTGGAATCGACAAACACCTGGAGTGGGCGGACATGGTGATCACGGGAGAGGGCCGGTTTGATGCAACGTCACTCTCCGGGAAAGGCCCAGGGTCGATGGTTCGATCCGCCCGACGCAAGGGAATCCAGACCTGCGTAATGGCCGGCCAAATCGAAGCGGCCCTCATTCAAAACGCGGAAACCAGTGAAGGCGTGCGGTATATTCCGGTTTCAGATCCGGACATTCCCTTGAACGAATCCTTGCGTATGGGAATCGAATCGCTCCGAAAGGCTATCCGCCGAACCTTCCCTTGAGGCCGGCATCGCCCATCAACCGAGCCAAGCGTCTCAACCTCAAATCCTCATTAACCTGATTCATGATCCGATCTTTCCTGATAATACTCACCTTTCTCTGTGTGGCGCAGACAGTTTCTCCAATCCATGCTGCGAACCTCTATCTGGGAATTGATGCGCTCGAAGCCCGTGGTTTCGATGTGCTGGAGGGGAAACGGGTCGGGCTACTCA
>JAQVLM010000160.1 GCA_028704125.1 Opitutales bacterium | reverse complement strand
CACGATATTTTCGCAATAGGGGCTTGAATCGGATGGGGTATTTTGCTTTTTAGGGCGGTGCGTTGGTTTCTATCCGCTTGGGACTAACGGAATTTTCCTCGAAATACTTGACCTCATGAAGTCTGCTTCCGCTTTTCTGACTGCGTCCGTTCGCAAATGCTTCCACCTCGCGCTGGTGGGTTTCGCGTGTTCCGGGCTTGGTTTGCTGTCAGCCGATCAGGTGACACCGCAAGTGCGCGTTGAATATGCTCCGCAGATATCCGGCAGAGTGGAGTCTGACATTCAGCAGATGCGGGCCGATGGCTTCTGGCTCAACAGCGGGGCGGTCATTGAAGGGACTTGGTTTGTGCCGGGAACTCCGCGCCTGACCATCAACGGGCGGCCCGATTTCGGCGGTGTGATTGAGGGCAATGGAAGTCCATCACCATCCGGATACGGTGTTGGGATCAACCAAGGCGTGAGCTTGACGAACTTGGGTAATCGCACCGATTCCGAACCGATGCCAGCGGTTTCCGCTCCTCCTTCGCCTGCTGGTCGTCGTAAAGTGACCATCGATCGGAGTGGGCAGTCTCCGGGGGATTTCGCAACCCTACGCAACCTTTCGCTCAATGCGAATGTAGGGGCCTATATGATTCCTGCGGGAGCTTATGGCGACTTTACAGCCAACCGTGGCACTTCCTTCGTTCTAGGAGAGGAAGGTGCCACCCGCCCGTCGGTCTATGCCTTTCAGCGCCTTAACCTGAATGCTGGTGCCCGTTTGGAATTACTGGGTCCAGTGATCATTCATTTGCGCTATGGTGGCTCGTTCAACGGAAACATCGGTCGGGAAGGGGAATGCGACTGGTTGTCATTTTTAGTTTATTCGGGTGATTGCACACTCAACTCGGACTCCATGCTTTGGGGGCATGTGGTGGCTCCGTCCGGGCAGGTAACGGTGAATGCCCGCTCCTATCTTGAGGGTAGTGTGATGGCGAAGCGCCTCACCGTAAACTCACAGGGGGTGATCCGTGGATGTGGGAATCCGTTTGATGCTGAGGAGTGTCTGCTTTACCCCATTGGTTTGTCGGCCTCTATTCTGGATGGGTTGCAGCCGGGTTCTGTGGTCTCCAATGCCATGCAAGGCACGCAGCCCGGGCAGTTTGGATGGCTGAGCTGGCAGGGCACCACAGATGTGCCTTCGCTCGTGCGGAGTTTGACCATTCCGGGCGACAGTTATCGGTATGTGAATGCTGATGATCCTTCCGACACGGAGCTATCTGCTGGAGATTGGGTCCACGGCAATCCTGGCGTTTCGAATGCGCGCGGGGTGAGGGATGCCTTGGATGGCCTTCTTGGCCTTGAGATCATCCTACCGGTTTGGAGTCAGTCATCGGGTCAGGGAAGGGGAGCACGATATCAGGTCGTTTCGTTTGCCCGGGTGCGTTTGCTGTCATACAACCTCTCTGGATCACATCGTATTACATTCCGGTTTTTGGGCTATGCGGATTGCGGCACGGCACCTGTTGAGCCTCCCGTTGTGGAAGATGCGGCATACGAAACTTTTGCTTCGGCAGAGGTAGAGGCTCCCTTGCTTGCGACAGACCCCGCCGGGCTTCCGTTGACCTACACAATTACGCTACCACCATCCAGTGGCACGCTCTCGGGTGAGGCTCCCAACCTGCGTTATACTCCTGCAGATGGATTTCTGGGTTTGGATTCCTTCCGTTTCGTGGCAAGCAATGGCGTTTATGAATCTATTCCCGCCACGGTGACGATCACGGTGCTGCCGCGCAACCGCGCCCCTGTGGTGGATGCGGGCGGGGACCAGAGCCTCACGCTGGACAGTCCCTATACCTTCACCCTTTCGGGCAGCGCATCGGATGACGGCCTGCCTACCGGTTCCACCCTGAGCACCACATGGACGCTGCTGTCCGGAGCAGGCGAGGCGACCATCGCCGAGGCTTCCCAACTGAACACCGCTGTGACGGTGTCCACTCCGGGGATCTACACCTTCCGCCTGACCGCCACCGATGGTGAATTGAGTGCCAGCGATGATCTCACCGTCACCGTTGCCCAGACCAACCGCGCACCGTATTTTACATCGGAGCCTGTTCTGGAAGTGGCGGAAAACACCCCTTACCTTTATGTTGCTACCGCGGAGGATCCGGATGCGATCTATGGCGATACCCTCACACTGGAAGCGGTCAATTTGCCGGATTGGCTCACCGCTACCACCACTGCCACAGGTGAACTGCGTCTCGACGGCATCCCCTCGCGCACCGAGGTCGGGTCCCATTCCGTCCTGCTGCGTGCCACCGACTCCGCTGGAGCGAGCGTTGAGCAGTCCTTCACAATCACGGTGCTGCTGGTGAATCAGGCACCAATCGCGCAGGATGCTGCCTTCAGTGTGGTGCGCTACGGAAACCTCAGCGACGCCCTTGCACCTTTTGCCTCCGATCCGGATGGACAACCCATCACCTTCAGCCTGATCTCCGACGCAAGCAACGGCAGCTTGAGCTTCTCCTCCGACGGTTCTTTCACCTACAGCCCGGACGGCTCCTATTACGGCACCGATTCCTTTACCTATCAGGTCAGCGATGGCACCCTCGCTTCCCGCGTCGCCACGGTAACGATCACCGTGAGCTTCGTGAACCGCGCCCCGGTGGCCGAAGACCTCGCCGTCGAAACCCTTGAGGAGACGCCGGTGGATTTACCGCTCCTGGCATCGGATGCGGACAGTGATCCGCTCCAGCTTGAGCTGCTGACTCTGCCTGCATCCGGCACAGTCGAAGCGGATGGCGTGGTGCTCGAAGTGGGCGTTCGTTTCCCTGCCGGTGCAGTGCTTCGCTATGTCCCTGCATCGGCGTTCTCCGGTGTGGCGGGTTTCTCTTTTGCCGCATGGGATGGCGTGGAGGCTTCCGCACCTGCCACGGTAACGATCACGGTGCTGCCGCGCAACCGCGCTCCGGTGGTGGACGCGGGCGAGGACCAGAGCCTCACGCTGGACAGTCCCTATACCTTTACGCTTTCAGGCAGTGCATCGGATGACGGCCTGCCTGCCGGTTCCACCCTGAGCACCACATGGACGCTGGTGTCCGGAGCAGGGGAGGCGACCATCGCCGAGGCTTCCCAACTCAACACCGCTGTGACGGTATCCATTCCGGGAATCTACACCTTCCGCCTGACCGCCACAGACGGCGAACTCAGCGCCAGCGATGAGGTCACCGTGACCCTTGCGCAGAGCAACCGCGCACCGTATTTTACATCGGAGCCGCTCCTCGAAGTGGCGGAAAACACCCCTTACCTCTACGTTGCAACTGCGGAGGATCCGGATGCGATCTTCGGGGATACCCTCACCTTGGAAGCGATCACTTTGCCGGATTGGCTCACCGCTACCACCACTGCCACAGGTGAACTGCGTCTGGAGGGCACGCCTTCCCGCACCGAAGTCGGCTCCCATTCCGTCCTGCTGCGTGCCACCGACTCCGCCGGAGCAAGCGTTGAGCAGTCCTTCACGATCACGGTGCTAGAGGTTCGGTTACTGTCTGTAGATGCAGGACCTGATCGTGAGCTTCATTTGCCGCAGGAGTATTTGACACTGTCTGCACAAGTGGTTGCAAGCCATGCGCCGGATGTGAATCTTGAATGGAAGCAATTGTCAGGGCCGGCCAACGTGTTGCCGACAGCAAATGCTTCAGATGAACTGACCATGCGATTCCGGATTTCCGGGCGTTATGTTTTTAGTATTTCTGCTTCCGATGGAGTTTTGAGTGATGAAGACGAGGTTGTCATCGATGTCATCTCAGCCGATTTCGTATATAGGACATACACGACAACCGAGGATTTCTCCACAGGTGTGTCTCAAAACCTGGATTCCGGGCGCGTTGATGAGATCGCTGTAAGCAACGAGACGCGGGAGTTCGGAAGCATTTGGATAGCGGCCTCTGGAAAAGGAACTGTTTATCGTCTCGACACAGACACTGGCACTGTTATTGGCGAATATCATAGTGCACCCAATGGTCAGCCAAAAAACCCGTCACGAACCACCGTTGACTATGACGGAGGCGTATGGGTTGGTAATCGGAATGGGAGCTCGGTTGTTCATATTGTAACTCCCGAAAGCGGGCTGTGGGTCGATCGAAATGGCAATGGAGTGTGCGACACTTCGACAGGAATCGGTGATGTCAGGGCATGGTCTAATGCCGGAGCGGCAGACACTTTGGGTGGCGTGTCGACTGCTGAAGATGAGTGTATCGTGCATTATGTCAGGACTTCGACCTCAGGTGTTCGCCATGTATCGGTTGATAGATTCAACGACGTATGGGTCAAAGGTCATGGTGGAGCGTATTTCGATCACATAGACGGGTCGACGGGGGCGGTAATCTCTAAGCATGGTCCAAATGGCTACGGCGGCTATGGTGGGTTGATTGATGCCAGAGGCGTCATATGGTCAAGTTCGAACGGGTCTGTTCTTCGATGGGATACCAGTCTCCCGCTTGCCGGGCCGCAGGGCGAAAACTGGTCGCTACTTCCAGGTGGAAATCAATATGGTGTTGGGATTGATCCCATGGGCAATGTAGTCGCGGCGACCTATGGTGGAACTGTTGTCTACAAGTATTCCCCTGATGGCAGTCTATGGGGAACATTGACACAGGGAAACCCCAATGGCAGAGGCATCGCTGCTGACAAAGATGGAACAATTTGGGTCGCCCATTCCTCTACGGGGACTGTCGGGCGAATTGCGGCAAACGGCACCTTCATTGGAAACGTGGATGTTGGTGGAGATCCAATCGGGGTTTCCGTTGACCACAAGAACAGACCATGGGTTGTGACTACGTATCATGCCATTCGAATTGATCCTGATGGAGGGTCGGTCGGAATGGATGGGGAAACCAACATAGGCTTAGTTGATCTTGTCGTGCCCCTTTCTGGAAGCCTTTATAACTACAGTGACATGACTGGGCTTGGGATCGCTTCATCTCCGCCCAACGGTCGATGGACTACAGTGTTTGATAGCGAGATTACTGACGCTCAATGGAGCCAGATATCCTGGAATGCTATGACTTGTGGAGATGGAGAGATTTCAGTCCATGTTTCGAGCAGCGATGATGGCATCGAATATGGTGAGGTTCAAGTCGCACAGAACGGAGATATGCTTGAAGTCCCTTCCGGTCGCTTTTTGAAACTGGAAGTCAGAATGATCCGTTCCATCGATGGACATTCCCCTGTTCTTCGGGATTTGACTGTAGGAACAGTGGGATACTCTCCGCTGCCGGTGGTCGATTCTCCGGTTATCGTGGATGCTGGTAAAGACTTGCATGTGAATTGGAGAAAACCCCTTCATCTTATCGGTGCTGTCTGGAATGATGGACTTCCTTTGGGATATTCGCCTACCGCCAATTGGGAGCAAATTTCAGGCCCCCAACTGGCGACATTGGAGACACCAAACCAACAGTCAACCTGGGTTTGGTTTGATCGGCCCGGTGACTATGAATTTAGGCTGACAGGAGAGGATAATCATGGGGTGTATTCTGACACAGTCTTGGTTTCCGCAGGAGGTCCTCCGGGTGAGCCTGTTCTCAATGCTTTCACTCCCACCCCGATTCTTCGAAATCCAGGTCTTGTGCAACTCTTTTGTGACGTTCGCTTTACCAACACAGAGAATCCTCCTGAGATTTCTCTGAAATGGGAACAGCTATCGGGACCATCCGTTGATTTTGGAAGTGTGGATTTGTCAAACCATGACATTGACGTGGTTCTTCCCGCACGCGGCCTATATCTTTTTAGGGTGACGGTTGATGGATGGACAAGACCTAAAGTCGCGCTCGTTGAGGTTCGGGTGGACCTAGGGTATGATCCGGAGCTTCCGGAAGACATTGCGGCATGGTGGCCGGGCAACGGCAATGCGATCGAGGTCTACAGCGGGCAACCAGCCCAGACCTTAAACAGGGCGGCTTATGCGCCGGGTATGGTATCGCAGGCCTTCGACTTCGATGGGGTGGATGACTATCGCTTGGCTAAGGCACGTCCAAGCTATGCGATCGGGAGTCGTCCGGAAAGTCCGGGTGCAAGTATCGAGTTTTGGGTTAGCCGGGGCGTCTTGAACGATGCGGAGGTTTTGCGGTGGTCAGACAAAATGAGGTTAGGTTTTGGTGGATCGTGGTTCACAGCTCAATGGAGCGACGGTGTTAACTCGCCCTATGTCAATTGGATGGGTTTTTCAGAGCTGAATCGCTGGTATCACGTGGTTTGCACATACGACAAGGCATCGGGCATGGCGCGACTGTGGGTGGATGGGGTCCAACGCACCGAAAAGAACATTGGAACCTTTGATCTGGCGACCACGGGCGATATTCAGATCGGCTCCCCTCAATTCAAGGGACAACTCGATGAAGTCACTCTGTATGACCGGGCGCTCACGCCCGAAGAGATCACGGCGCTCTACGAGTCTGGTGAGATGGGCAAGCCTCCTTTTAGCGATAACCTGGCACCGGTGGTCAATGCGGGCGCGGACCAGGTTGCCACCGTCGAAAATGGAGCGATCTTGCAAGGACAGGCGAGCGATGACGGCAAGCCTGTGAACTTGGGTTTGACGACCCTTTGGTCCTTGCTATCGGGTCCGGAAGGATCGGCAATCGCCGAGCCGACGGCACTTCAGAGTGAAGTCACCTTCACCCAGCCAGGGATCTACGTATTCGAGCTTTCGGCTGCAGACGGGATGTATGTGTCGCGGGATACCGTGGAGGTTCGTGTGGATCTCGGGTATGATCAGGAGTTGCCGGAGGATATTGCCGCATGGTGGCCGGGCAATGGCAACGCAACTGAGGTTTACAGTGGTCAAGTGGCCCAGACTTTCAACGGGGCGGGGTATGCTGCGGGTATGGTGTCGCAGGCTTTCGACTTCGATGGGGTGGATGACTATCGCCTGGCCAAAGCACGTCCAAGCTACGCAGTCGGAAGTCGTCCCGAGAGTTCTGGTGCAAGTATCGAATTTTGGGTTAGCCGGGGCGTCTTGAACGATGCGGAGGTTTTGCGGTGGTCAGACAAAATGAGGTTAGGTTTTGGTGGATCGTGGTTCACAGCTCAATGGAGCGACGGTGTTAACTCGCCCTATGTCA
>JAQVLM010000159.1 GCA_028704125.1 Opitutales bacterium | reverse complement strand
GGCGCTGGTTCCATTCGCTCTGTTCGTCAGCGCGGACGTAAGGCGGATTGCCGATTGTGACATCGAATCCTTCGGCCAATCCCCGGCCAAACATCCAGTGCGGGTCGAAGAAGTCAGCCGTGATTTATGGATCAAACGGATTCCACGCGGCAAGCCGTCGGGATTTTGATGGTGCAAGAAGACTCCCCTCCAAAATGAAGGCAAGCTTTTGACGCAACTCCCTGATTTTTTTCTGGGTCGCTAGTTTTTGATCCCGCCGCTGAATCGAGAAGTGGCTGTGGTACAGAAATTCGATTTCCTTTTCGATCAGACCGACTCGTGGATCGATGAGGCCGTCGTGAACAGAATCCGGCAGGCCAATCAACGTATTCGCCGCGACGAACTTGGTTTCCAGATTCGGCAGCGGGCGGATGCCGTGGTTTTCCTTTTTGTTGCGGTTGGTCTTCTGGTCGCAGACGAGGGATATGAAGAAGCGGAGTTTGGTGATCTGAATGGCGATGGGCTGGATGTCAACGCCGTAAAGGCAGTTTTCGATGAGGTAGAGCTTGCGGCCGTAGTCGTCGTTGTTGTCGGCAAAGGCGCGTTCGAGTTCCTCCCGCATGGGGGCGGAGTCGAGCTTAGCGAGCTGTGTTTGCTTCCAGTGTTCGTTCTCCTGATCAAGTTTGCCGAGGATGTAAACGAGCTTGTGGAGGACGCCCATAGGAAAGGCACCGGAGCCGCAGGCGGGGTCGAGTATTTTGATTTCGTCGATAGCCGCGATGAGGGTATCGACCTCAGAGGGGTTGAAAGCATGTTCCTTTTCGGTATAGGCGAAAAGGATGTTGAGGCCCTCTTTGGCGTCGGCTTCCTTCATGTCGGTCTTCTCAACGAGGGCGCGGGTGAGGTGGGCTTTGAGGGACTCGTCTACCATGTAATCCACGATGGGGCGCGGGGTGTAGAAGGAGCCGGTCTGCTTGCGTGCGGTTTGCTCCGTTTCTGGGTTATATGACGCCAAGAGGTTCTCGAACACCTTACCTAACAATTCGGGGTCGAGGGCGATTTCCTGATCGATGGGGGTGTTTTCGACGATGGTAAACTTGTAGCGATTCAGGATGGTGATGAGGCCAGTGACGCGCTCGGGTTTACGCTTCTTGTCGCCATAGACTTTGGAAAGGTCGGCGGTTTCGCCACTGTCGAAGAAGAGGCGGTCGGGAACGTGGGGACGTTCGCCATCAGTCGTGAACCCATCAAGGCGCAACATCCTGTTTTTGTTTTCGGGATCTTCCCGATCTAAGCACTCAAAGAGTCCGCCATTGAGGAAAGGAATGTCGCCAAACTCTGCGATGGCGGTGTCCCTATCTTTGAAGAGTTCGGGATAGCGGTATAGCGTTGTTACCCCATGTTCCTTATTCTTTCCCTGATATTTATCCTCGGTTACGAAACGACGGTAGGGCTTGCCGCTACCATCCTTGCCCATTCGCTGGTTGAGCGTGGCGAAAAATAGGTTTTGCAGGATGGCCTGGTAGTAGGTGGAGCTGGTCTCGCTCTCGGGGTCGAAGCCGTGGAGCAGCTTTGCAAGGTCGGTGGGGTGGAAAAGTTTTTCAGGGATGAGGCCGTCCTTTTCCTTTAGAAACCAGCAGAAGATGAGGCGGGTGAGCAGACGAATGAGGCCAGTGGCACGGCGCTTTTCTGCATTCTTTTGCCGATCCTCCTCTTTCGAAAAGCTGGAGTCGGGAGAAAGGTCATCAGGAAACTCAACTTGCGGAAGTGCCCAGAAATACCAGTTGGCGAGTTCCTTGTAGAAGCGTTTGTTAAGGAGTTCGACGTTGAAGATTTCCTCCCAAGCGGCGTGGAGGGTATCGAAGTTACTGATCGGCAACCGCTGTGGGTGAATGAGGTTGTCCAAGGCGAAGGAAGCCAGGATATCGAGGTGTCCGCGATGGGGATCAGTGATGGAGATGTCGCGAATGATGGTGGCCTTCTCGATGACATCTTTGTCGTCATGGATTTTGTTGCGCCGACGGTTGATAACCGCGATGGAGGCAACGGGCTGCCGATCGGCCAGATGCTTGATCAAAACCATGACTGGCATGGGGAAAATGCGATTGATCTGCCGTGCAAGTGCGGTGAGTTTGCCACGAGCGTAGTTGCCGTTGGTTGACGATTTACCGGTTAACTCGATACCGACAAAAACATAGGATTTGAGCTGGCTGCGCTGGATGGATGCATCGGGGAAGAGGCTCAATTCTCTGCTGATTTCCTCATCGGTAAGCTGAAAAAGGAGGTCTACCGATTTCCAATCGGAGAAGAGTGCTTTGGCGGGATCGAACTTTGAATCTTTGGCGAACAAATCCAAGAATGCGTTTGGATCGGACTTGGGGATTTCCACCGTTCGGTCGCTTTGGTATCCGAGTGTTGCAAAAAACTGAAGAGCCGCAGAGCGCAGCGATACATCGGGCCGGGTGAATTCAGCCAGGGACACTTTGATGTGTTCTCTCAGGTCTTCGGACATGGTAGGTTCTGGTGTAAAATGGGTGAAATGAGTTTCAGTCGAGCCGGGCGCGGCCCTTGGGCGTGAGACGGTATTGCTGCAGGCGGCTATTGGGCTTGTCGGGGATGGTGCGTTCAATGAGGCCCGATTCCAGCAACTGGATTACGCGCAAATTAAGTTTGCTCGAAATACTTCCGTGCCCCAGGGAACGGGCAAGTTCGGCTTTTGATAAAGGCGATTTCTCAAGGGCAGTCATGATTCTGGAAGCAATCGACTCGGGCTGTGACTCTGGCCCCGACTCTGGCCCCGACTCTGGCCCCGACTCGGGCTCAACGACCTCCGACGCAGGGGCTCTGGGAAATGATGCGATGAAGGTTCCCGCAACCTCGGTGAAGCGGGCATTCGGTGCTTTGTCGAGGATGAGGGGGATGCCGCGACCCCAAGCTTCGATGAGCTGGATGCGTCGCAGCAGGTCGGCAATGAGCGGATTGCGGCGGCGGGAGACTTTGGAAGTGCGAAGCTTGCGAAGGGTGAGCCCTTCCAAAAGGGTGCCGGGGTTGCGGACTTCTACCCGATCCGGGAAGATGGCGATGCGGACTTCGTCCGGGTCGCGGTAGTCGCGGTGGCAAAAGGCGTTGATGATCGCTTCGCGAAAGGCTTCGCGGTCGATCTCGGGAACATCGACGCGCACGAGGCCCTCAAGCTTCATGCCGATGCGGATGTTTTTGAGTATGTATTTTTCGGCCTCTTCGATCAATGAAAGAATATCGCCCTGAAAATCGTGTTGGTCGATAATGGTGGAAGTGCTGGGTGTGCCGAAGACCGCGCAGCGAAGGGTGAGCGGCGGAGCTTTTGAAAAAAATACCCGTGCAGCATTGAGGTAGTTCCCATCCACGAGCAAACCCAGGCTATCAAGAGCGTTTTTCGCATTGACCCATGGAAGACCCGCACGGCTTACAAAGGCGCGGAGCTTCGGGACATCGGGTGCAAACGCAGCACCGGTAATCGGCTCAGCGTCCCAGCCCAGGTGATTGCGGTTTTTGCGAAGGATCATGGATTCGAGTTCCTTGGCAGAAAGCTGACGGTCTTCATCGGCGACCCGCATATAGGCGCGTCCATGGGCATAATAGGGCTTTTCGTTGCCCGAAAAGATGACGCGGATACAGGACTTGCCCTGCAGATCCACGGTTGACACCTCGGGGTAGATCCGTGGCTCGATGTGGGCAGCAATTGCCTGCGATACCTTGCGCAGGGTTGTTTCCGAAACCTCCATACCCACGGGTGGGCCGTCGTTTTTGATGCCAAACCAGAGTTCACCCGCCCCGTGTTTGTTGAGTATCGCGGCAATGGAATGCAGACCCTCGCTAAGCTCGGCGAGAGATTTTTTGAATTCGATGGTTTCAGATTCCTTCACGTGGGAAACAAATATCGTACGTTTATTGAGGTGGGCCGATGACCGCAAGCCAGGTGACCAACTCCCAATCGCCATCGTCGGCGTGCACCGACTCGGATGCGGTGGGGAGCAGACCATCGCGCCCGGAGAGCAGGGAAAGGGTGGCCCGCTTATGAAACGTGCTTTCGATGGTGCGCAGGGCACTGGCAACCAGGTCGCTGTAGTGCCTCATGTCCGCGCCGCCATCGGTGAAAGTGTCGAACTGGTCGCAAAGCTGGCGCAGTGCGGCAGGATGCCCTGCTGCGAGTGCCCGGAACAGATTCAGGGTTTCCTTGGGCTGGGCAAATGAGTAGCGGACCACACCGTCATCGTGCACGTAAAGCAGGAAATAGGGCGCGAGTGGATTGAGTTTCTCCCCTGTGGCTGAGCGCTGATCTGCGTGGGAGGAACGGCGCAGGCAGAAGAATGCCCCGGGTTGTACAGCGGGGCGCACCTTCTCTGCTGGTGGAACCACAGCATAGAGCCCAAGCGGTGCATCCTCGAGCTCCGCCCTTCGGCTTTCGAGAAACTGCAGCAGCTCGATGCGGAAATCATCGAGGGAGAAACTGGTGAGAGTTGGTGCGTCTTCGAGGTCCTCAAGGTCGAGGACTTCGTTTTGAAGGCGTTTGAGCTGTTTGTCGCGGAAGCGGAGCTCATCGGTGATCAGTCCCTCCAGTTGGTCTGGTTCCAACAAGTTGTCGGACTGGGTGGCAGCAAGGTCTGCAAGCGCCATGCGGGCTTCGACACGTTGTTTCACGTTGAGGTAAATGTCGAGGTCCTCAACGGGCCAGAAGTTAACGAGCTGAACCTGATGATTGCGTGAGCCAATACGGTCGATGCGCCCGAAGCGCTGGATGATGCGGACCGGGTTCCAATGAATGTCGTAGTTGACGAGGAAATCGCAGTCCTGCAGGTTTTGTCCCTCGGATATGCAGTCGGTAGCGATAAGCAGGTCGATCTCGTGAGTTTGCGGGAAGTTGCGTAGTTTTCCCCGGTTTTTGGAAAGAGGGGAAAAGTTGGTTAGGATGTCGTCGAAGTCATGATTGCCCAGGGTGGTCTGGTTGCCACCGTCGCCAACCACTAATGCCATGTGGATGCCACCGGTCCCGGAAAGCTTCGAAAGGAGCTGATCGTAGAGGTAGCGGGCGGTGTCGGCGAAGGCGGTAAATATCAAAACCTTGCGCACAGGCTTGCCGTCCTTGTTGATAGAGGGATTGGAAACTTTCTCCTGAATCAAGCTCTGCAGGCGGATGAGCTTGGCATCGCGCTCGGGGGTGACTTTTTCGGTCTTTTCGAGCAGGAACTGGAGCTGGGTGCGGTCGTGTCTCACCGCTTTGAGCCATTCTTCGAGTTTCAAGTGGGCAAGGTGGATGCGCTTGCGACCACCGATGGTGAATCCCTTCACCAGGTCAGGGTCGATATCGGGATCGTCAAACTGATCGGGAAACACAGAATCGAAATCGAGGTCGGAATTTGATTCCGCATATGCATCGAAGTCCGCTATGTGGGCTTCCAGTGTATTGATTTTCTCAATGGTGCGGCTCAGGGTGAGCCGGAAGGAGTCGACCGAGCTCTCAAGGCGTTTGAGGAAATTGACCTTCATCATGGCGATGAGGATCTTCTCACGGCCCTGTTGGGTGAAACCGCCATACATTCTGTTTTCGTAAGCGTCTTTCAGGGGCGCAGGAAGGTCGTCTCGCAGGAAGTTGGTTGGGTGGTAGAGAGCTAACCTGAGTTCGCTGATCTCATCGTTAAGCTGTTCAAACGAAAGGAATTTGTCGTTCGTATCGATGGGGGGATGGATCGCAATCGGACGGGGACGCTCTGGGAAACCGCCCAAACGTTGCATTTCGGCGGAATAGTAGGTGGCAATCTGCTTGCGGGATCGAGCGATCGAGAGTCCATCAAGCAGCTTGAAGAAATCGCCTCCGATTGCGGTGAGTAGATCCCGTGATGTGCGTTGGGAGGGGTCCTTTTTCGACCAGGAAGTGAAGTGGTTTTGAGCAATGCGGGTGGTGTCCTTGACTGACGGAATGCCCAGGCTTTCAGAGAAAGCGGCATCGGCGGAATCGTCACGAGTCACATCGCCACCAGCAATAAATGAGATCTGATTGCGCAGGTCGGCGAGTGTGTTGTTCACCGGGGTTGCCGAAAGGAGGAGCACCTTGGTCTTTTGCCCCTTCTGGATGATGTCCTCCATGAGACGCTGGTAACGGGTGCGCAGCGTTTTTTCGTCGGCTTCTGAATCGGACCGGATGCGATTGTTGCGGAAGTTGTGGGACTCATCGATAACGACAAGATCGTAGGCGCCCCAGTTGAAGGTGCGTAAATCATGTCCGTCGACCTCGCCGGATTCACGGGAAAGGTCGGTATGGGAAAGCACGTGGTAACCGAAACGATCGTCTTCGAACGGGTTGAGGGTGCTGTTTGATTTGTATACCGTCCAGTTGCGACGGAGTTTCTTGGGGCAAAGGACAAGGACTTTTTCGTTGCGAAGCTCGAAGTATTTGATGACGGCGAGAGCAGTGTATGTTTTTCCGAGTCCAACCGAATCCGCCAGGATGCAGCCATGGGTGTTCAGGATTTTGTTGATTGCAGCTTTTGCTCCGTCTTTCTGAAAGGAGAAAAGGGTCGCCCATATTTTGGTGTCAGGAAGAGCGGTGCGAGTGAGTAGCTCCCCGAGGTCGTCATTCCGATCGATGTAGTGGCGAAACAGATGATAGAGCGTGAGGTAGTAGATAAACTCCGGCGAGTTGTCGGAATAAAGACGATCGAGCTCCACCAAGACCTTTTGCTTCACATCGGTCGAAACGGAATCGTCGGACCAGAGCTCGTCGAACCAGGCCTTCAGGTCGTCAATGTCGCGGCGTGAGTCGACTGCAATATTCAGCTCCACGTTACCATTGCCAGATACCAATCCCAAACCCGGTACTGTGAAATTGGAACTACCCAGAAGCGCATGGGACAGCTCGCCATTTTCGATGTGGTAGAGTTTCCCATGAAGAAATCGGGAGCCTTTCATCGAGCGGATTTCCACTTGCTTCCGAATCCACGCCGAACAATCGCGAGCGATGCTTTTCTGGGCGAGCTGATTTCCGAGACTGAGAGAATGACCACCCGCATCCAAGGTAAAACGGCGCGATTGTTTGTTGTCCTTGTCCAAGCTCGACACCGACTTGGGGTCGCCAAACAAAAAACG
>JAQVLM010000158.1 GCA_028704125.1 Opitutales bacterium | reverse complement strand
GGTCTGAGATCATGTCATTGACCCGATCCACTGCGAGAAGGTATTGGATGAGGTCGTTGGTTCCGATGCTGACAAATGAACAGTGCTCACCGATGAGGTCGATGGTAGCTGCCGCGCTTGGAATCTCGATCATGCTGCCGATCGGCATGGTGCGATCGTAGGGGATCCCTTCCTGATCGAGGGATGCTTTGACCTCATCCAGAATCCGGTTGGCTTCAATGATCTCGCCAACCCCGGAAATCATGGGATACATCATTTTGGTTGGACCAAAATGGCTGGCGCGTAGAACCGCCCGGAGTTGATTTCGGAATGCATCTGGAAAGCGCAGGCAATAGCGGATGGCCCGGAGTCCCATGAACGGATTTTTTTCCCGCGGGCTGATCAATCCGTTTGGCAGCATTTTGTCGCCCCCAAGGTCAAATGTGCGGAAGGTCGTTATGCGAGGCTGGAGGGAATCCACTACACGGCGGTATTCGTCAAACTGCGCTTCTTCCGAAACAATCTCGTTGTCGCGAAGGAATACACCCTCGGTGCGGAATAGCCCGACTCCGTCGATGGTGAGGGATGTGACATGTTCAAGGTCTCTCACTCCTTCGATGTTGACGAGGAGTGGGATGTTCTTGCCATCGAGTGTAACGGATGGAAGGACTGCCTCTTTCTGAAGCTGCTCGAGGTAGTTCTTTTTGCGGAGGTTGAACTCACCGTATTGGTAGAGGGTGTCGTCGCTGGGATTGACAATGACAAGTCCCTCGTAACCGTCGATCAGGAGCGTGTCGCCTTCCTGGATGACTTCGGATGCTTTGTGGAGTCCTACAACTGCAGGCACATTGAGGGATCGTGCCATGATGACGGTATGGCTGGTCATCCCTCCGGAGTCGGTCGCGATTCCCTTGAGTGAGCCAGCTTCGAGGCCGGCGGCATCCGATGGGCTGAGGTCTTTGGTGACCAGGATGCGCCCCGCGACCATTCTGGACATCCGGGAGATTCCGTAGTCAGTGTGCCCCAGTAGATTGAAGAGCATGCGCCGGGTCACATCCCGGATATCGTTTACCCGCTCCCTCAGGTATTCGTCGTCGATGTTGTCGAAGAATGCGATGTATCGCTGCGCGACTTTGTGAAAACAGTATTCGATATTGAAGCGGGTTTCCCGCAGCTCTTTCTGCGTTTCTTCGAT
Organism: Opitutales bacterium; assembly: GCA_028704125.1. Lineage (GTDB taxonomy): Bacteria > Verrucomicrobiota > Verrucomicrobiia > Opitutales > JAFGAQ01 > JAFGAQ01. Next base: position 5,954 of record JAQVLM010000158.1, on the reverse strand, counting down.
GAGTGCCACATCCTCCAAAACGAGGAGATGAGCATCAAAGATCCGTGCTTCATCTTCGCCGAGGTTGCTCGCAATGTCTGTCCGGATCTCCTGAATTTGCCGTCTGGTCTCCACCATCGCGCCGTAAAAACGTTCCAGCTCGGAATCAACGGCCGAAGGGTCCAGCAAATACTTGGGGACATCGAACTCACGTCGCAGGAAAATAAAGGCGGGTGCCTGGGCTATCCCGGGAGAAGCGGCAACGCCCTTCAATCTGATTTCCTCTTTGGGTGAGTCCGGCATCGTTAGTTAGGGTCCGCGTCTGTCCTTGGGGAGGCAATGATCGTACGTGCCAACCTGCGGAAAGACTCAAAACCAGTGGAAAGTCATGGTATGATCCGACGGGAAAAAGGGATGTGGTTATCGGGAATAAAGCCCTACAGTATTGCGAAATCTGTTGGGATGCCAAGTCGAAACCAATCCCGCTGGGAATTTTATGCCGGTTAGAGAAAAACGGTTGATGCGAAGAATGCACTGGTTCCCCAAGCATCAAGAACCGTTTGACGGATTGCCTCAGTATCGTGAATGGCGCCCGGGAGGGCGAAACACCCGCTGCCACTGCCGGACATAAAGCCGTTTAACCCGTGGGAATTCTGGAGCGCCCGGAGCAGCGACGGTATTGCGAGGAACTTTCGTGCGACTGGCCGGTAGAGATCATTCCTTACGGATTTGCGCCAGAGCGACGGTGTTGATTCAATCGATGATTTACATTGGGTGGTCTGCTCCGGGCTTGAATAGGAAGCGGGGGCGGATGCCCGCAGCTCTTGGTAGGCCCAAACCGTGCTCACTTCAAACCCGGGATGGAATATCAACACTGGTTGTCCGCTGATGGATGTGCGAAGCGATTCCCCGACTTTATGAATTCTCTCTCCGCGTCCTTCCATCCAGACGGGTCCGGATTGGAGGAAGAGGGGGCAGTCCGATCCGGTTTCAGCTGCAATTTCTGAAAGGGTGTGGGCATCGAGTGGATGAGGGTTCATTTTGTTGACGGCCTTGAGTATCGCGGCGGCATCGCTACTGCCTCCCCCAAATCCCGAACCCATCGGGATCCGCTTGTCCAAGTGTATGCGAATGCTCTGGCGGTGTCCGGATCGTTCCCGGTAGAGGCGGAGCGCTTTGGAGACAAGGTTGGACGGACCGGTGTCGAGTCCGGGATGATTGCACGAGAAATGATCGGTATCGGCCGGAGCGGTCCAGAGGGTGTCTCCAAAACCGAGAGGAGCCACCAGTGATACCAAGTCATGAAATCCATCCGGTCGCACTCCGGTTACAGCGAGGAAGAGATTGACTTTGGCCGGGGCGTGAATCGCGGTGGCACCGGGGAACGGAGGGGGTTGGTCCGCGACCTGACTCATGCTCGGGACCAGGGATGGGTGCTGACGGTCGAGATGAACTCCCGGGCCCATGCTTCCGGCTTTCCGGCTCTGAAAAATGCACTACCGGCTACAAAGGTATCCGCCCCTGCTTGGCTTGCGGCAATGCATGTTTTGAGGTCCACGCCACCGTCGATTTCGATGCGGAAGGGCAGTTTGAGTTGGTCTCTCATGCGTCGGATGCGTTCGATTTTCGGGAGCACATCCTGGCGGAAGCTTTGGCCACCAAAGCCGGGTTGAACTGTCATCAGGAGGACCATATCGACGTATTCAACAAAAGGAAAAAGCTCGTCAACCGAAGTGTCCGGATTGATGACAATTCCATTTTTGCAACCCCATGTCCGGATGGATGCGAGCGTGTCAAGGATTGGGTAATCGGGCTCCAAATGAACACTGATCAGGTTGGCTCCGGCTTTCGCAAATGACTGGGCGTGCTGATGCGGATTGGAGAGCATCAGGTGGACATCGAAGAACAGGCTTGAGCGTTTGCGAAGATCCGCAACTGTCTGGGGTCCGAAGGTGAGGTTTGGCACAAAATGCCCGTCCATGATATCGAGATGGACCCAGGAGACCCCGGAGGATTCAATGGTGCTGAGGCTCTCGCCCAGCATAGCATGGTCCCCCGCGAGAATAGACGGCGCAAGAATCGGGGTGCTTGCCGACAGGAAGGCATGCGTTGCCGTTGCGCTCTGTTGGTTGGCATTCATAGGTGAAAAGGTTACCAGGTCGCCCAAACGGTTTCCAGAATGTCGTTTGCGAGTTGGTCCGCCATGGCGGGAATCCTCTGGCGATAGGACTCTGCGAATCCGCCTTCGCGGAAGACGAGGCTCAGGGTCGGTAGGGCAGTGTCGGCTATAAGGATGCGCCCTGTCCGGTCGGTAAGGGTGTAGCGGACTTGCCATTCCCGGCTCATCACATCCGCCACGCCGGTATCTCCCGCGAGCGCGGCGACGGTTTCCCGTTTTTCGGATTCGATGTGGACCTCGAGGATGGCATCTGCGCGTTGATTATCCCGTTGGAGTTCCGCAACTCCGGACTGGATGATGGATGTCCTCAGCGCTCTCTCGAGCTCGGTTTGGAGGTCGGGAACGGGAATGTTGACGACCACTGGCGCGATGTGCAGGGTCCGGAACGGAACATCCCGACCCGCTTTTCCCAGATGATAGCTGGCGCAGCCAGGCGCCACACAAAGGAGCAAAACGAGGGCGGGCAATAGCAGAATCGGTCGATGTCCGCCGTGTGTCCCGATACATCCGGAACGGAGTTTCATGACTCAGGATCCGATAACAGGACCGACTGACCTTGCCTTGATACGGTCGATGCGCTCCTGTGCCTTTTTCGCGGACTCCGAATTGGGGGCCACCGTAATTGTCTCGTTATAGAGGACCAATGCGGCTGTCTCGTTTTTCAGGTGGCGGAAATAATACTCGCCAATCACGAATTTGCTCTTGGCGTAAGTTTCCTTGACCCGGTTCAGTCCTTCCTGAGCCAGAGGCGCCTTGTCGCTGTCCGGGAATAGGATGAGAAAATCCTCATAGTAACTGATCGCCTCGCGTGTGGCGCCTTGATCGTAGTTCGGACCTTTGATGATTTTCGAGAATACTTCAGCGAGCAGAAAGTAGGCATCCGGTGCGAGTTCATGGTCCGGATAGAAGTTGATCATCTGGTCAAGTGCATCGATGGCAACCGCGTTCCTGCCAGTCTTGTTGGCAATGATTGCGATGTTCATCAGCGACAACGGCGAGTATTCACTGTATGGAGCGTTGCGGCTGACGATGTGGAAGTATTGTATGGCCCTCGGGTAATATCGCAGGAGCGGAATGGTGCCCCATAGGTATTCCCTTTCCCCTTCCATGATGCGTGTGGCGATGTTGAACTGCTCGGCCACCACCTTGTCGAATCCTTCATATTCCGGATACCATACCACGATGGTTTGGAGCGTGTTAAAGGCCTTTTTGAAACGATGGCTCTTTGTGTGAAGCATGGCCCGGTTGAACAGGGAGCGGGGGGCGGAACCGGTGCGCGCATACTCCTTGGCGACCTGCATGTAGAGCGATGCTGCTTTCTTGAATCGCCCTTCGGCTTCAAAGGCCTGGGCTTCCTCATAGATTTTGCGGGCGGCAGCCTGTTCCTCAGGTGTCGCTACAATCCTGTTCTTTTCTTTTTTTGCCTCTTCGGATTCTCCGCGAAACCAGTTTACCGGATTCCATGAGAACGCGGATGCGTTCCCCGCAAAAGCGAGCATTAAAAATGTGGCCAATGCCACGCGCCATGTAATCCGGAACTGTTGCATACAACTTCAATACCACCTAACTACCGACGCTGCCCAAGTCAATCCTGCGCCAAACGCCACTAACAGAATGAGATCGCCCCGTTTGAAATTACGTTCAATTCTTGCTTCATCCAAACCGAGTGGAATCGAAGCAGCCGAGGTGTTTCCGTATTTCTGAATATTGACAAAGAATCGGTCCATCGGGATTTCCAGGCGGGCTGACAATGCTTCAATGATCCGGATGTTGGCTTGGTGAGGGATAATACACACCAGATCATCTGCGGTGGCTCCATTCTTCTCCAGAATGGATTGTGCCGCCTGACTCATCGCTTTCACCGCGACTTTGAACACTTCTTTGCCGTTCATGCGCAGGAAGTGCTCCCGGGCTTCCACGGTTTCAGCGGTAGCGGGTTTACCGGAACCACCTGCGGGGATTTGAATTAGGGAAGCGTTGTTGCCATCTGCACCAAGGTCGCACCCCAGCACGCCATATCCGGGTTCATCGATGCGGGATAACACTGTTCCGCCTGCAGCGTCTCCGAAAAGGATGCAGGTTTGGCGGTCCTGCCAGTCCGTGAAGGAGGACAGCTTTTCAGCCCCGATCACGAGAACATTGCGATAGGTTGGGTTCACCAGCATCATGGAGCGGGCGATATCCAATGCATAGAGCCAGCCACTGCATGCCACATTGATGTCATAGGCCGGTACCTGGCGAAGGCCCAAGCGGCTCTGCACGAGACAGGCGGTCGACGGACAAAGGGTTTCGGGGCTGAGTGTCGCCACGATGATCATGTCGATCTCCTCCGGGTTCATGCCCGCGTTCGCGAGTGCCTTGCGTCCGGCTTCTGCCGCTATCTCACTCAATTGCAGTGAATCGCCGGCGATGCGCCGTTCTTTAATACCTGTGCGTGTAGTGATCCACTCATCCGAGGTTTCGACGCGTGCCGTCAATTCAGCATTGGTGAGGCGGGTTTCGGGAGTTGCCGAACCGACGCCACGCATGACGATGGAATAGTTCTCAGGATTCATCCAAAAACAACGTTGAAAAGTGATTGAAAATGCCGGATTCCGGAGGGGTTTTGCAAGGTTTTGCTGGCTCCAATGGCATGTGGCGGTTAGTTTAAGAGGGATTCGTTCGGATCAGGCAATCATTAAAACGTGAAATGCCCTGATGTCAGGAATTCGGGCTCCCCGGTTGGGCCAGTTGCAGTCGCTTTTGGGCGACTTCGAGGTCCTTCAGGATCCGATCGCTGATGTCATGTTGGATCACCGTCAGTGCGACTTTGATTGCCCCTGCAATAGCCGCCCGGTTTGAGGATCCATGGGCTTTGAATACCGGAGCTCGCAGGCCAAGAAGAGGTGCCCCTCCATACTCGGATGGGCTGAAATGGGCCTTCATTTCCTGGAAGGCTCCCTTGCAGAGCGCCGCCCCGACCTTTCGAACCGGATTGCGGTTGAGTCCGATCTTGAGGTAGTCCTTGATCACATGGAAAAGGGACTCACAACTCTTCAGGACGATGTTTCCGACGAATCCGTCGCACACCACAACATCAACCTGGCTGTCGAAGAGGTGGAATCCTTCAATCAATCCGGAATACTCAATCACATCCCCAATCTCCTTGAGCAATCGATGCGTTTCCTGGATGCGTTCGCCTCCTTTGCCTTCCTCGGTGCCGATCGTAAGTAGACCGACTCTGGGTTTGGGGATTGCGAGAACCGCTCTGGCGAAATTGGATCCCAGAATTGCATTCTGCATCAGGTGCGTCGGAGTGGATTCCGGATTCGCCCCGGCGTCCAGCAAAACAAACGGTTGCTTGAGACTCGGGATAATAGTCGCGAGCGCGGGGCGCTCAATTCCATCCAGCGGGCGTAACTTGATGGTGCCGCCTCCCATAAGGCTACCGGTGTTGCCGCAGCTTAGGATAGCCTTGGCATCGCCCGCCTTCACAAGGTCGAGCGCAACCAACATGGATGACCCTTTCTTTTTCTTGAGGGCATTCATGGGTTTTTCATCCATGCCAATTACTTCTTCAGCATGGATGACCCTCACCCGCGGGTCATCCTGTAGTCCGACCGAACGAAGGGCGGGAATCAGTTCATCCTCCCGTCCAACAACGAGGATCGGATCCTGGGTCAGTTTTCCTGCTCCATTGTTGAGAGCAATTTTCAAGCCCTCAACCACTTCGAGCGGGCCCATATCCCCACCCATGGCGTCGAGGGCCAAGCTGCCCTTGATGGCTTCCATAGGTTAAATGAAATCGACTATGATC
>JAQVLM010000157.1 GCA_028704125.1 Opitutales bacterium | reverse complement strand
CCTGCGCCTGCGTTTGGAAGACGCCGGTTTGACCAGTGGTGCGGTGAAGGGGGATGATGTGGTGGAGTCCGTGACACTCGATACCTGCAACCGTTGGGAGCTGTATGCGCGCCTGCGGCATGCTGCGGATGCGGAATCGCTGGCACAACGCATGGAGCGGGTGATGGGCCCTGCGGCCGTGTGCTCGTCGATGGATGAAGGAAAATGGATCCTGCTTCAGGGCGCAGAGGTCGTACGCCACCTCAATGCCTTGTGCGTGGGGCTGGACTCTCAGATGATCGGCGAAACCGAGATTTTCGGGCAGGTCAAACAGGCCTTTGCGGATGCCTGTGCCAAGGGAACCGCAGGTCCATGCCTGCACCGGGTTTTTCAGAAGGCGTTTCACGTGGCGAAGTATCTCCGCAGTCAGACCAGTATCGGAAAGGGTCAGGTGAGCATTGGCAGTGTGTCAGTGGATTTGGCAACACGTGTCTTTGGCGATTTGAAACCCTGCCGGGTGTTGGTTGTCGGTTCGGGTGAAGTCGGGAATCTGGCGGCTCAATCCCTTCGGCTACGGGGCATTGAGAAGCTTGTGTTCACGGGACGTAATGCAGCCAAGGTGGCCGCACTGGCCAAAGATTCGGGCGGGGATACCTGCGATTTTTCAGAGCTCGAATCCCAGTTGTGGAAGAGCGATATTGTGATCAGTTGCACGGCCGCTCCGGGCCGGATCATCACCCGCGAGATGCTCGCGGAACGTTCCGACCGTCGGCGTGAAACCCCCGTGTTTTTCATCGATCTGGCAGTGCCGAGGGACGTCGAGCCTTCGGTGGCTGAGCTGGATCAGGTCTTTCTCTATAATCTGGATGACGTGTCCGCGATTGCCAATGAGAACATGAACGTCCGGCGGGCCGAGATAGCTTATTGCCGGGACTATGCGGACGTGCGGGCGCTCCGGCTGTGGGATGAGCTGGTGCGGCGCATGCCCGGAAATTGAATTGATGGAAGCCTGAAGGGCTAGGGTCAGGTGATCGTTTTTTTTTGGAATTAGTTGCGACCAGGTCGCAAATAATGGATTGACAGTGTGGTTGAATTGCACTTGAGACCCAGTCGCTATGATCAAGATCCTTGCATTTCGCCTTTGTTCCAGTCCGGCGGTCCCCTTTATCCGGGGTGCTTTGCTTGTACCTGCGGCCATTCTCGCCATGAGCCGGGCGGGAGTCGCGGAGGATGCCCCTCCGGAACTGGAAACCTACGTGGTAAGTGCTGCCGGATACGAGCAGCTTATCCAGCAGGCTCCCGCGAGTATCTCGCTTCTGGATCGTGAGGATATTCTGGAAAGCCGGGTGAACAGCCTTGCGGAGATGTTGGCGCAGGTGGAGGGGGTGGACATCGGGTCGACGGCCGGAAAGACCGGAGGGCTGAGTATCGGAATCCGTGGGATGCCGAGTGACTACACCCTAATATTGATCGATGGTCGGCGGCAGAATCCGGCGGGCAATATCACCCCGAATGGATTTGGTGAGACAAGCACCGGTTTCATGCCGCCTCCGTCGGCGATTGAGCGGGTTGAGGTGATTCGGGGTCCGATGTCGACCTTGTATGGCTCGGATGCGATGGGCGGGGTGGTAAACATCATCACGCGCAAGGACGGAACGGAGTGGACCGGAGAAGTGACGGCAGGAGGAACGTTGCAGCAGGACCGCGATTTCGGGGATTCCGGGAGTTTGCACTGGTATGTATCCGGTCCTGCGGCTGGAAAAGCATTGGGGATGGCGTTGCGGGGAAGCGCCTTCCACCGGGCCGCATCGAATCTCGAGTTCAGGGATGATTCGGGGGAATGGGTGGAGGTAAGCCGCCGTGGACCGAGTCCGGTGCAAGCGGATATCTATACATTGGGAGGCCGGGTTTCGTGGAACTTGGCCGCAAGGCACGAACTGCGACTGGAGTTGGATGGGTTATGGCAGCGATACGACAATTCGGACGGGCAGTTGGGCACCTTGGGTGTGCGCGGATACGAGGAAACGATGGAGTTCAACCGGCAGCAGGAGTCGTTGGTTCATCTTTGGCGGAATGACGACTGGATTCTTGAGTCCGGAATCACCCGCAATACTACTGTGACGGAGGGTCGGGTGATTCCATCGGGCACACCCGGGAAGGTTCTGGGAAGTCCACGGGATCTGGAAAATACGAACCGTATACTCGATACGAAGGTGCTGGTGTTGATGGACAAACACACGTTGAGCTTCGGTGGTCAGTTTTGGGATGCGGAGATGGTGGATGGGGTGGCGCTGGCACCTTATCAATTCGACCAGTGGGCGGTGTTGGCCGAGGATGAGTGGAGATGGGCTCCTTCGGTCGGGTTGACAATCGGGGTGCGGCAGGATCAACACAGTGATTTTGGTTCCCACACCAGTCCGCGCGCCTACCTGGTATGGAATCCGGGTGCCCGATGGACATTGAAAGGCGGGATCGGAAAGGGTTTTAAGGCTCCAAGGCTGGATCAGATTGCGGACGGAATAACCGGGTTTACCGCGCAGGGGACCCTGCCCACGATTGGAACCCCCGGTCTGAAGCCGGAGACGAGCACCTCCGGAGAGGTGGCGGCAGCCTATGACAACGGCGCGGGTTTCACGACGATGCTGACCTTTTTCCGCAATGCGTTTGAAGATAAGATTGCAAATGGTCCGGGGGTGCCAAATGCCACCTTTGCTGCGAGTCCAAACCGTCCGGGGAGTGTGGACTACGGGTATTGGCCCGAGGTTGATCTCTTCGCGCAGCTGGTCAATGTTGACCGTGCGGTGACCCGTGGAGCCGAGTGGACGGCGCTGTGGGAGATCGATCCGAAGTGGACGGTTTCGGGTTCGTATTCTTACACGGACAGCGAGCAAAAGACGGGCCCGTCCAAAGGCGAGCCTTTGAGTTCGACGCCGGAGCACATGGTCAACGGGCGGGTCCGTTGGAAAGCTGCCTCCCGACTGGCATTCTGGTTGAGCGGAGAATACCGGAGTGAACGCTACCGGACGCCTGACAGGGGAACAAGCACGGCCAAGCAGACTTATGGGGACTATCGTTCTTACAGTCTGTTTCACTTGGGGTTTTCCTATGGATTCACGGATAACTGGGTCCTCAACGCAACGGTATCCAATTTGCTGGATAAGAACTTTGTGAGTTACCATCCGTATATCAGTGACACTTCAACTGGAGCAATCGCCTACACCAACCTGTATAACAATAACCAGGAGCCGCGTCGACTGTGGTTGAGCGTAACCTGCCGTTTTTGAAATCACATATCAACTAAGGTTGGACGGAGAGGACCGAGTTACGTGCGTTTTGATTTGATATCCTCTCCCCCTGCCTGACCTGCCATTTGTTCATGAAAGCCAAGCTTCGCAAAATCCTATTCTGGTTCCATCTGCTTACGGGTGTGGTTGCCGGATCCATCATCGCAGTCCTCTGCATCACCGGAGTGGCGCTTGCATTTGAGAAGGAGTTGACCTCTTGGGCCGAGCGGGGCCTTCGGCGGATTGCGGTTGAACCGGATTCAGTCCCGATTTCCCTGGATGAGCTTCCGATGTTGCAGGACGAGTCGAAGTCGCCCACGGGAAATTTAGAGTTATCGATCCACTCAGATCCGCGACAAGGGATTCTGGTTTCAATCGGGCGGGAATTCGCGCACTACGTGGATCCGTATTCCGGGGAGGTTCTGGGCCAAGCGGCCTCCTCCATGCGGACGTTCATGGATGTCATGCTGCGGATGCATCGTTGGCTTGCCTTGTCCGGGGATGCGCGCAACTGGGGAAGGGCGATCACGGGAGCGGCGAACGCGATGTTTTTCCTCCTGGCACTGAGTGGGCTCTATCTTTGGTGGCCCAGACGGTGGAATTGGAAGAACCTTCGACCGGTCTTGCTATTCGCCGGATCCAAGGGGAAAATGCGCGATTGGAACTGGCACCATGTGATCGGATTCTGGACCTTGCCGGTCGTGTTGGTTCTGACGTTCACCGGGATGGTGATTTCTTATCCGTGGTTGAGTCAGCGGCTGATCCAGATGGCGGGTGATGTTGAGCGGGCACGGCCTGATTCTGTCGCATTGGAGCCGGATTCCGGCGGAGCCCCGGTGGATCCGGATGGACCGGTGGTGTCCGGTTACCACGACGCTTTCCGGATTTTGGCCGAAGCTTATCCGGAGTGGCAAACGATGCAACTGCGTAAGGGATTGCCCCGCCGTAGAGGAGCTCCCCCGCCATACCGGAACGGGACCACAGGGGAGCACGGCGGACCGGCTGGCATTGCCATGCCCTTTAGCGCGACGATTCGCGAGAGGGGAGCGTGGCCATTGTTTTCGAGCACACAGGTGGTGCTCGACAGCCATTCCGGTCGGGTTGTCCAAGCATCGGATTATCATGACATGTCGAACGGAAGAAAGCTGCGCTCCTGGATCCGTTTCCTTCATACCGGAGAAGCGCTGGGATGGCCTGGGCAGTTGCTGGCCGGGGTGGCATCGGCAGGTGGTGTGGTGTTGGTGTGGACCGGTTTTGCGTTGGCATGGCGGCGCATGGTGGCCTCCATTCGCCGAAAACGTAAGGGCCGGGTAGAAACGCCGGATGATGAGAGCTGCATCAGGGGCTAGGGAAGTGAGATCGGGCCTGGTCGGGTGTTTTACCGTTCCTCGATGCGTGTCGGTTCCGTTTCTTGTTGGATGGTAGCTTTGCGCATTCATATCGCCTTCGCAGAATACACAATCAGGTTGCAGAGTGAGGTGCTTGCACATACTGTTCGAATCGAAGCATCCGTCTTCCACTGCGTTCATTCCATTTCTATCGAACCCTCATCATCCTATGAAAGTATCCCGTGTTGCTGTCCGTGTCGCGTGTGTGTTTCCTTTGATCGGAGCTATTTCCGCGGCCTATTCTCTAAGTGCCGCTCCAGCTGAGTCCGGCATTGATGCAGTTACGGTGTATCCCGATGCGGCATGGGTCAGCCGGGTGATGGACGTGGAGGTGTCTCCCGGCCTGCAGACCGTGGAGATGGAGCGATTGTCGAGCGCTATTCAGGATGCCTCATTACAGGCGGAGGTGTTGGAATCCCCAGGTCTCACCTTGATCCGGGACATCCGTTTCGAACGTGAGATGGATCGGCCGGAACCGGAGGAAGTGAAGGGATTGCGAGATCAGATCCGTGAGCTTCAGCAACAGATGCAGGTTCTGGATGAGGATGCCGGACTGATGAAGCGCCAGATGTCCTATGCGGAGGAGATGGCGCAATCGTTTTCGTCCGGATTCGGAACCCGTGACAACCGTGTGCCGACTATGGAGGAGGCGAGGGCCACCTGGACGTATTTGGAGGATACCGCGAATGCCGCCCAGGACGGTATGCGTGCGATTGAGGAGAAGCGCCGGGTGTTGAACGAACAGATGGTGGAGTTGGAGAAAACCCTCAATGAGCGCTTGGATGCGGATCGGCAACTGCAGGGCAAGGCAACCCTTACCTTGGAATCCGACAAGGAAGGTTTGGCCAGGCTTCGGGTTCGCTATCTGGTGTCGCGTGCATGGTGGAAGCCGCTCTACGAAGTGCGCGCCTACCCTGAGAAAGCCGAGGTTGAGATTGCCTATTTGGCGGAGATTCAGCAGGTCACTGGAGAGGATTGGAAAGATGTTGAGTTGACGCTTTCGACAAGCCGCTCGGTTCGCAGCGGAGATGTTCCCGAGCTTCAGCCGATCCGGCTCAACAAGCTCGAACCGGTCGTGTATGCCCAACGGGCAATGAAGGCGACCCTTTCCAGGAATTATGAGGCTATGGAGGATTCGGCAATGGTCGCGCAGTCTGCCCCTATGGCTCCCGAAGCCTCGGTGGAACAGGGCTTCAGTTCCTTCGAGATCAAGGCACCGCACCGTGTGTCGATCCAGAGTGTGGGTGAATCCACCCGTACCCCTTTGCAGCGCAGGACGGCGAAAGCGGATCTCTGGACGGAAGTCGTGGCATCGGTCACTCAGGATGCTTACCTTCGCGCATCGTTGATCCAGAACCTCGACATGCCGATCATTCCTGGTCGTGGGCTCCTTTTCGTGGATGACAAACTGGTCGGCCAAACAAGCCTCGCGCGTGTGCTGCCCGGAGAAGAGATCAAGCTTTCGCTTGGAGTGGACGAAGCCGTTATGGTGACCCGCAAGGATGGTCGATCGAAAGAGTCCCAATCCGGTTTGATCGACAAAACCACTACCCAGATGCGTCAGTATAACACGACCATCAAGAATGCCCGTGGTTTCGCCCATCGGATCCTGTTCAAGGATCAGTATCCTATCTCGGAAAACGAGAAGATCGTGGTGCGGCGTTTGGCTCCTTCGGATAAGGATGTCGTCATTGACGCGAACACCGGGATATTCGAAATCAATCGCGTTTTCACTGCGGGACAGGAAGCGGCGTTTGAGACCCGCTTCGAGGTGACCTATCCCCGTGACTGGGATATTCCGATGGTCTTCTGAGATGTGGTTTGAGCTAATACCTCAATCCGTCCCGGGGACCGGATTAGGCTCCTTCTTTTTATTCCAGACCAGGTTCAGCGTCCGGCTTTGCTCCGCGCAGTCTCTCAAATATAGATTTATGAGGTTCTGATATGGGATGCCAGTTTCGGAAGACATGGCCCTGAAGTAATCGACCACGTCATTCTCAAGGCGGATGGTTACCGCCTTCTTTTCTTTCTTGGTGTATGGGTTCCGGACGGCGTGCGAAAAGTCATACTCTGCTCTCATGATTTTTTCTCCCAATAAGGTTTCTGTTCTTTGGTGCCGGCTCGTCGTGCTGAAATGATTCTAATGACGGCTCCTTCTTCTCGAAAACAATGCACGACCACAAGTGCTCGATCGTGGGAGCTCATTCCTAGAATGATGAATCTATCCTCGGCCTGTGAGTGGTCAGGGTCGGGGATGACCAAAGCATTCTCGTCCGAAAAGACGGACCTGGCTTCATCGAATGTGACACCATGCTTCCTCTCGTTGGAGGATGCCTTCTTAGTGTCCCATTCGAATCGCAGGTCGCCCACAGGGTAAGCAATATGTCATATTGCTCTTGTATTTCAAGTTTTCTTCTTCTTCCATCACCCCTGCCGATCGATGAGCTCCAAGTCGATTGTGCAAATCGCACTCAACAACCGCTG
>JAQVLM010000156.1 GCA_028704125.1 Opitutales bacterium | reverse complement strand
GCGACTGGACATCCAAGAAGAAAGAACCCGCCACGCCACTGAAACGACTGGCGTAATCGTCCGTCGACGAGTCAATGTCCGGAGTCTCCCTGTTGGAGTTGAGAGGGGCTGATGACACTTGGATGGGATCCGCTTCCATGCCCATTTCAGATAGGACACCAAGCGGATCCGATCAATCCAAATCCAGATCCCCCCCCTCTAGCCACACCCTCAACCTCAACCTCGAACTCCAGTCACCCAATCCAACGCCACAGAGAATTCCAGCCATGGGGCGGTCTCTCTATCTTCGTTCACCATGCACCCTGGCTTTGAAATAAATAGCATTCCCGACATCGGCATGAGCTCACCCGAACGCAACTGGCTACTATGTATGAACGTCTTCCCACTCGCGTAGTCTTTCAGCCTTCGTCATCCTCGGTGATCTAGCGCAAACTCCTACCGAAAACCAATGCAATTCATATCCTCAAGGCAGCTGATCGACAATTTCCGAAACTGCACTTTCGACGAATCGCAGGTCGGCCCATATTTCCTGGCACACATGATCCTTAGTGCCGCGTCGAGCGCACTGGCATTTGGACATTCAAGCATATGGAATGTTCCACAGGGACTCGCCATTATCGTGATTACGATATTCGGAGTTTTGCATCTCAAGAAACGGAATGGAGATACCTTCGGGGAACTCTTCGTGTACAAATATTTATGTCTCGGTTGGATCGTTACCGTGCGGATGACTCTTCTTGCAGTGCCCACGGCAGTCGTTCTTGTAGCATTATGTTCAATCACGGGAATTGCGAACGCTATTCATCCTGCCAAAGTCATTATCTCCATCGCATACACAATCGTTTACTACTGGTGGATCGGCATCCTGATTGCCCAGTCTAATGACTTCAGAATCAAATCGGGTTCAGCAGCTGATTGAGGAATGGCAGAAGCAGTCAGGGAGGAGGCACAACCACTAGCGAAAGTCCACGCCCTCAACCTTCTGATCAGAATCCGGGGTTCATCACGTCGAGAAAGAAATTCCAACCTACTCTTGGGTTTGGGATTTCTCCTAAGTTGGGCATGTTCGGGCAGAGCCTTGCCGCCTGGCTCTATTTGAAACCCGTGGAGGTTTCAAAAACCGTATGTAAGTAGATCTGATCACAGACCGTCACGGTCAGCACCCAATCCTGGATGGAAGCCTTCACTGATGTCGAGACGCGATCACTCCACACAAACAGGACCGCGATATCCCAACTGGCATAGTCCTTCTTGAAAGGGAACGTGCGTTCTTCCACAAATTCAGCGCGCACGGGGAGCCGCAAACGCTGCCCACTGTCCCCATTCCTTGCCAGACTCATTCAGCTCGATTTCCACAACATCATCCGAAAGATCCAGACTCCGGAGATCGAAGACCAGCGCATGCCATTCCTCAGGCATCGATTCGGGCTCAATTCCCACGCAGGAACCCTTATCCCCTGAATTTCCGGCTCGAACCGCCACACATGGTTTTCCGGGGCCTGTAATGAAGGGCAGAATCAATTCACGGGCGCCACGGGGTAACACCACACGAATCGACATTTTGCCCGTGTGAGCATCCGCGCCATTCCACGAACCCCAGACTTCGCCAAGGGTTGGCACATTCAACACAGATGGGAAACAGCCATTCACTGCCCATGCACTTTCCTGACACACAACCTCAAAAGGTAATGTCGGGAGTCCATCGATCGACGCAAAAGGCACCACATTCCCGCGATCTGGAGCCTCTGCTCCGGAGAATTCCATCTCCCCAGTGGCATAACCTTCACGGTCCAGCTTGATCCACACCGAGATCGTCTGACCTTTCGGAGGGAGGGTGTTCCAATGACCATGCACCTCCCACAATCCAGCTTCGGGACATGTCGCGTCCACCTCCGAAATCACACCCCCGCTGCCAAGCACCGACTGGTCGACAATGAATACGAGAGAGCTTGGAACATAAGCCCGATCCATCCGCAGCACGCCGCGGAATACCCCTCGCGAGGCATCAGGATCCACCAAGCCCATTGTCTTGGTTACCAATACCTCTGTCCACTCCCAATCCACAGCAACCTGATTGACCGGATCCACTTCAAACTTCTGAGGTTGATACAACTCAGCCATCGATCCCTCAGTTCGCATCCAGCCAAGGACGGCGCGCATATCCTGCATTCGAGGATACAAAACACCCGAGTAATCCGGGTCATGTACATCCTGACGCAAAGCTTCCATGGCAATGTCGCTGCGTTTTTTGAAGCCGGAATAGTGATCAAAGTATCCTTGCTGGTGCGTCAGAAGATAGACCGCATAGTAGAATACCAATACACCGCTTGGAACACCGAACCACCGGTCGCGACTCCGACTCCCGCTGGAGGTCCCCAAGCACAACCAAGCCGCCAGCAGTCCAGTATGCATCCAGAAATGCACAGCTGGAGTGGAATAGCGCCCGGACGTCGCTTGCAGCATCGACAATTCATGTCGGCCAAAAGCGGTCAAAAAAGCCGATCCCACCACAAAGAGAATCATTCCCACAAATACCCATGCCACCGGATCCCTGCGCCTCCCGAACACCAGCCGCCCGATCACGAATGAATTCCACACCAAGGTGCACAACGCAAGGACCCGCCCAAGAACCAACGACTCACCCCGCACCGGACTCCCCAGATACACGAGCAAGTAGTTTGCCATGGAAAACGCATCATCCACACTCCAACCGCTAAACACATCCAAATGAAATGGGCTCTGACCTGAGCTCAGGTGCCACCAACCCATGATAGCGCCGAGGCTCCACGCAGCCAATACCCGGCCCCATCCTCCCCCGCTCAGAAAAACGACTACACCCAAGAGCGGCAAAACCAGCAGTCCATTCGCCATCGACAGATAGGCAGCCACCCCCGCCACAAGTGCCAGAATGTATCGCATCCAGCCCGCAGATCCGTTCCCGTCCGGACTTTGCCCAAAATAGAACGCCAATAGACCAAAGAAGAAAACGAGAACAAACTGAATCTGGAATCCCCATGTGAAGTTCTCCATCTGACATGCGGCAAAGCACAATATCGCAACAAATGCCACAAGCAGCGGAAACACGATTCCCGATCGGGACACATACCGAGCCGCAAGGCGAACCCCCAGCCATGCACAAAGCCCCTGAACCGTGAGGATTGAAAACACCAGAAAGCGGTTGGATCCTCCAAAAACGTGCACGTCGGCGAGGAAAAACAACCTCGGAATCGTTATCCTGTGCTCATTATGCAATGCAAACAACCAGCGGAGCCAGCCTTCAGGATTGGCGGTGTAAGCAATGTATGCGCTCTGATTATCCCACTGATCCCAATACAACGGAACCACGGCGTTTGCGTAAGCCCAAATGGCAACATAGAGTGCATACGCTACCGCCACACCAGCCAGCATGCGCGTGCACCAAACCGCTACCCTCCCTATCCGCGGTGATGCAAAGACCACGGGTTTCGAGCTCGAACGAGTGTCCCTCCTCTCAAGAACCAACCCCTCAGACTGGAATCCTCCCTCCATAAGCAATCAGACAACCCTCCCTCACTATCCATTCAATCTCAACAGACCAACCCAATCGTGTTCCGCCACCCCTGAAGCTCATATTCAATATTCATCGCTACCGCAATCATTCAATCTACTCCACACTTCATACCTCCCATATTGCGCGCACAGATAATAGTTTCGATGAATATAGTCATCGACTGTGTCCACTCCCATATCCACCTGACTCAGATTCGGTTCATACCAAAACATCGGGGATAAGACTGCAAACTTCGGTCGATTCGACTCCAGTTCAAAGATAATCTCATCCTGGATCTCCGGCAGGCTCGAAAACCCTGGGACAAGTTGATGATACCGTGTTGCATATCTCCTATCTGAAAGAAAGTATATGATCGTTTCATTTCCCATAAAACGATCGTGATTAGTGACACCCACATATATGTATTCAGATTCACGACAGCCATTTTTAACATGCATAACAACACTGCTTAGATCATCTGAAAGCCGAGAGAACGAGGCTCTATTAGTATAACTATTAAGACAAAAATACGAAGCGTCAAGCGTTTTGAATTTGTTGACTAAAGAAAATACAGCCGGACCAACCAAAAGCACTATTATTCCACATGTATAACCCCTCTTCATTCGAACTATTCCTGCGCTCACGTAATCAACTACATCTGACGACAACATCAGTCCACCCACGATAGCTGCGACAATAATAACCGGAACCAGATGAACATAGTCTGACCGCACAGACGCCACCTTCATAAATACGAGCCCGACAGCTGAAAACAACAATACTCCATATCGCAGTTTTCCTGTCAGTTTCCTTCTACAAACAGCCGCCATGGAAACAATTATTCCAATAACCAACACCAAAGGATATGAGTAGAAAGGTAACGCCTCAATTGAATCAAGCGCTGGATAAGGCAACCATCGATAAGTCGGCATAAGCGCGGCGGGATAAAACACCAGTTGATTGACAATAGAATCGATATCAGCAACCGAAGTCCATTTCAATGAAATCATAGCAATTATCGGAACCGCTCCGGAAATCAGGCATAGGATAGGAGAAACTAATCGCTCTTTGTTTACTATCAATTGAACCAATGTCACAACAAACAGTGTAACACAAAACATGCAACCAATATCGTGCCTGAACACCGAACTGATTGCGATACATGCGCCTGCAGAAACCACATATATAAGTCGTTTACTTTCAATGTAACGGCTCATATAATACCCACACAAAACAGCAAACACAAGAGCCGGATAAACCGGATAGCCACTGAATTCGATGGACCCGATACATACCAAGACGACAAACCATCCAAGAAGGGCATTTCTATACGATGAGGCTATATGTAACACTGAAAGGTAAACGACTAGCGCCAGAAAGGACCTAATTACAATGTCGTAGAGTCTTTCAGTTAATACCGATTCACCAAATACACTGAAAAGTGCTGAAACCACCAAATACTGACCCGGCGGATAGAGATCCCAAAAGTCCGCAACTGGAAATTCCCCGTTAGAAACTCTCTGGGCACCCGCTAGAATAATTCCCTCGTCCAACACTCCAACTGGGCTCTTGATGAGACTGAAATTATACAGAATGGAAAGGACAAACAAGGTAACTGGAAGCAGTATACCCATCGGTTTTGAAATCTCTACACTTCGCATATCTATCAGAGTCCTTTCATTCCAACACACAAATTTGATCCTCGTTCAATTCTACGCACTTCTTACAATACCCGTCCCTATAGATTCTCATTACCAGTGTACCATATTCTAACCTCCGGTGTATTCTTCAACATTCATGCTCATTCTCGTGGGGCAATCGAAACGCCACGCCACTTATCATGCTTCAGCCATTTCAACCTTCTCCTCACCCACCCGCAACAATGCGAATGATCTCCAGGACATCCCCATCCACAAGCTGAATGGATCGAGCCTGTTTTCGGGTGTGAGCCTGCCCATTATACTCGACTACCACCATATCCAGCTTCAGCCCAAGTTGATCAAGAAAGGATTCCAGAGAACAACCCGCTTCAACTTCGTAGGATTCCCCGTTCGCTTTGATCTTTGCCCTCTCTGTCATATGAAAATCATTCGTATGGACGCAATCTGCCGGATCTACAACCTTTTCGTTATCAGCCCCACATTCAGGATTCACAGTTGCCGGTTCGAAAAAAGCAACCGGAGCCCGAGAAAGGCAAAAACAGTCCCGCTAAGCCAACCCAACCATCGGCCCATTGCGGGTTTGCGCTGGAGCCAGTATCCAACCGAACCGGCAAAGTATGCGATCGTCGCAAATACCACAAATGCCTGTGCCATGAATAGGATTCCCAACGCGACCATCTGCATCGGAACAGACCCTTGATCGGGACGAACAAACTGCGGCAGAAAAGCGAGGAAGAACAGTGCCACTTTGGGATTGAGCACGTTCATGAGAAACCCCCGCCTGTATAGGCCACTCAAGGACCGCTGAACCGGCGGATTTCCCGGACGGAAACTCGCATGCTCCCGAAACGCCCGATACGCCAGATACAACAAATACCCTGCTCCCGCATACTTGACCACATTAAACGCCAAAGCAGAGGTTCTGAACACAACTGATATTCCAAAGGCCGCTGCCAACGTGTGCACCAACACCCCGCTCACCATTCCACATGCCGCCCAGAACGCGGGCTTGCGCCCATACGCGATGCCTTGCGAGACCACGAACAGATTGTCCGGGCCGGGCGACAATGATAGCGCTATTGACGCCAACAAGAATCCAACCGTGTGAGAATCCATGACCCACAAAAACAAGGAGACGAACTGACGTCAATTCCAGCATCGATCGACAGCACCAATTCCCATTTTCTGCATCTCGCCCATGACACCAAATACCCCGAGCCACCGGAAAAGTCGCTCGTCCTCGCTATACCATACCGGAGGAACCCTTCATCAACCATCAAAGACGGGATTGCCTGACTTTTCTAATAATACTCTGAAATCTTGAATATCCGGGATTGTCACACCGTCACACATTTCTCATTCTATCATATATCTGTACGGAGACCTCTTGTACTCACCATTATAATCTGAACTATTGATCGAACACATGAATCCTGACATCATCATTCCGCACATTCTGAGGAAATCACTCCCGTTGCTTTCACTTCTGGTCATTGCCGGCGCATCCCGACTCCACGCCGACCTCACCATCGTTATGGATGAAGACGGAGAGGAACGCATTTCATACTTCAGCAAGGGGAAATCAGCTGAGTACCTCGATGGGATGGTCGATACCATCATTGACCTGAAGAAGGATCACTACGTCTCTTTTAATCACAGCCACAAGGCATTTATCCAGGGCAAATTCTCGGAAATGCCCAAGATACTCGAAGAACAGTTGCAAGCCCATGTGAGTGCCCTGCTTGATAATCCGATGGTTCAGGCAATGATGGCCCAACAGCAACAGGAAGCTGCGAAAACCAAAATCGAGGTCAAAAAGGGTGATACTTCGGAAATCGCCGGTTACAAATACGAAAGCCACAAGGTTCTGGCCAACGGAAAACCAGCTGGCGAAAAATGGGTTTCCAAACAGCTCGCCAACGACATCTCGAAGGAATTCGATTTCGACCGTTTCC
>JAQVLM010000155.1 GCA_028704125.1 Opitutales bacterium | reverse complement strand
AAAAGCTCTTTGCTGAGGGTTCTTGCAGGAATAGACAAAGCCTTTGAAGGGCATATCCACTATGAACCCGGCTACCAAATCGGACTGCTGGCGCAAGAGCACCAGTTGCCGTCGGGAAAAACGGTTCAGGAGTGTGTCATGGAAGGGGTGGCAACACTGGCCGCTCTTGCCGAGGAATACGACAATTCATGGGAGGCTTATGCAGCGGCCGATACGCCCGGGGAACAGGAGAAGATCGCCGACCGGCAGGCATGGCTGCAAGCGGAACTCGACAAACACAACGCTTGGGATCTACCCGCCCAGGTGGAAATGGCCATGGACGCCCTGCGTTGTCCGCCGGCCGATGCCATTGTCGATAAACTCTCCGGGGGAGAGAGACGCCGTGTTGCTCTCGCACGCCTGCTCCTCAAAAAACCGGAGATCCTCTTGCTTGACGAGCCGACCAATCACCTTGACGCGGAAACCGTTCATTGGCTCGAACAACACTTGAGGCGCTATGAAGGAACCGTCATTGCGGTAACTCACGACCGGTATTTCCTGGACAACGTCGCCGGCTGGATCCTCGAACTTGACCACGGAAGCGGCATTCCATGGAAAGGAAACTACTCCTCCTGGCTCGAACAGAAACAGCAGCGCCTGATTCAACAAAAGAAGGTCGAGGAACGGCGCGACAAAGCACTGGCACGTGAACTTGAATGGATTCGCAAATCTCCCAAAGCCCGCCAGGCAAAGTCTCAGGCCCGTATCACCGCATATGAATCCCTCCTGAGCCAAAATGTTGAGGAGAAGGAGAAAGAATTCGAGATCATCATCCCACCCGGACCCAGACTCGGATCGCTCGTGGTTGAAGCAAAGAACCTCGGTAAGGCATTCGGAGACTTGATCCTGTTCGACGGCTTCAATTTCTCACTGCCGGCAGGTGCCATTGTCGGCGTCATCGGACCCAACGGCTCGGGAAAAACCACCCTTTGCCGGATGATCACCGGCCAGGAAAAACCCGACAGCGGAGAACTGAGGATTGGAGACACGGTGCGCGTGGCCTACGTCGATCAAAGCCGGGACAGCCTCAAGGCCGAGCAAACCGTATGGGAGTCCATCAGCGATGGCCAGGAGTTCATCAGCTGCGGGAGCCGACGGGTCAATTCCCGCGCCTACTGCGGACAGTTTGGTTTCACCGGCGGGGATCAGCAGAAATCGGTCGCCATGCTCTCCGGAGGAGAACGCAACCGGGTGCATCTCGCACGGATCCTCAAAAGCGGTGGAAACCTCATCCTGCTGGACGAACCCACCAATGACCTGGACGTCAACAGCATCCGCGCCCTCGAGGAAGCACTCGAAAACTTTGCCGGATCGGCGGTTATTGTCAGCCACGACCGATGGTTTCTGGACCGCGTGGCCACCCACATCCTCGCGTTTGAAAGCAACAGCGAAATCCACTTCTGGCCCGGCGATTTCAGCTCTTATCTGGAGGATTACAAGCGCCGCAAAGGAGTAGACGCCGACAGGCCGCACCGCATCAAATATCGCCACCTGACCCGCTGACACACATCTGAATATCAACCACCCAATAACATCCTTATGGTATCGATCCAGATTTCATACAAGGGAGACCTCCGCTGTGAAGCGGTCCACTGCCCCTCATCCTCCCGACTCCTCACCGACGCACCCGTTGACAATCAGGGAAAAGGGGAAGCGTTTTCACCAACCGACCTTTGTGCCACCGCCACAGGAAGCTGCATGGCAACGATCATGGGCATTCGCGCAAGGGATCTCGGCATCGATATCAGCGGGATGAGGATCCGGGTGGACAAGATCATGTCACCGGACCTTCCCCGCCGGATCAGCCAGTTGATCATCGACGTGAACGTTCCGTTTGAACCCGATCCGGAAACAAAAGCTGCACTTGTGGATGCGGCCAGAAACTGCCCCATGCAGCACAGCCTCCATCCGGATATTGAGCGCTGCGTAAGTTTTTCCTGGGGCCAATTGGCGCAGTAGCTCCCAAGCGTTCCGAAGAGCCGCCTGTGTCAATGGCGATCAACCTTTCGCTTCCGGAAACCCCGCGTTTTTTTTCGAATTGTGATAAGCGCTCTCAACCGACATCTTCACGCTCATGGAATTTCACAAATACCACGCTCTGGGAAACGATTACCTCGTCTACGATCCGGAACGCCTCCCGTTTGATCTCGACGCACAGGGAATCGAACGGGTCTGCCACCGGAATTTCGGACTTGGGTCCGACGGGATTCTGCTCGGACCGCTTCCCTCAAACCAAGCCCGCTTCCGTTTGCGCATCTTCAATCCGGACGCCAGTGAAGCCGAGAAAAGCGGCAACGGGATCCGCATTTTCTGCCGCTTCCTGTTCGACACCGGCAGGGTATCCGAAGGGGAATCCTTCACCCTGGAAACACTGGGTGGATTGGTATCGGCCGAAGTCCATGACAAGGGACAGAGAATCAAGGTCAGCATGGGCCGGGCTGAATTCAAGGCCGGACGCATTCCTGTAAAAACCGCTGACCCCGATTCCGAAGTCATCCGCATGCCCATTGAGGTGGATGGCAATACCTGGGAGTTCTGTGCGGTCTCAGTCGGGAACCCCCACTGCGTCATCCCTCTGGACACCATCAGTGCTGAACTGGCGAAAAGGATCGGATCTTCGGTCGAGCACCACCCGATGTTCCCCAACCGCATCAACATGCAACTTCTCAAGGTGATCGACCGATCCAACATCCAGATCGAGATCTGGGAACGGGGTGCCGGCTACACACTCGCATCCGGCACCAGCAGTTGCGCATGCGCTGTGATTGCCAGAAAACTCGGTCTCTGCGACCGGGATATCACGGTGCACATGCCCGGCGGATCATTGTCCATTCAAGTCGATGATGATTTCAGCCTGACCATGACCGGCCCAACCACGAGGGTGGGACATTATGTGCTGCATCCGGAATGCTTGAAGGCCTGATCCCCCATGGGGATTGCTTCAGGCATCCTGCTCGGCCAAGTTCCACTTTTCGAACTGCGCGAAAAGGCGATCCATCACCGCCTCACTGGTGACGTCTTTCTTCGGGGCTTTGCCTTCGGCCGGATACTTCAGGAAAAACTGAAAACGCTCCCGCGTGAGCCAATCGGTTTCCACCCGTCCACCTGTGTGAGCGACCATGAAAAGAAGGTTGATCCACGCCATGTCCATTTCCTCATCCAGATTCGAGCCATTGAACAGGGTTTTGTCATCGCGGACGGGATCGTAGTCCGTGTTGTCCGAAACCAAACCACACTTGATCCGGAAAATACTCTCGCCCGAGTCTTTGCCACCTTCGATGGTCTTTTCGGACACCTCAATGATCTTCTTTTCCGAAGAGGAAGCCAACCACAACTCAAGCATACGCCTGAGGGATTCGTGCAGCATTTTGCAACGGGGACGTAATGGCGCATCCCCATTGTCCGACCCCGAAAGCCTCACCGAGTAGATGATCTGGGGAAAATCCTCCCGGATTCTCGACAAAGATTCGATCAATTTGATCGCATGGAGCGGGCCCTCCTCTCTCTCGATTTCCCCCAATGAACCCGATATCAACTTTTCGACCAAGGTCAGGTTCTTCATTTGATTGTCGAAGCGACCGGTTTGACGCCCAAAATACTTTTGGAAATCCACAACCACGCCGGGATCCACCCGGACACTGGCCACATACGCATCCACCGCGCTCCGGGGATTGCAAAGGGAATCCGCACGTGTGGAAGCAAAAATCAGGAGGCTCTGCACCTTGCTGATCAGCGCCATCCGCTGGATGGACGAGAGTTTTTCGCGTGCGAGCAAATCACGCTCACGCTTGAGCATGAAAAACTGCATGGCCCGCCGGATCACCGCCAACAGGTCCTCAAGATCCCACGGCTTGTTGATGTATTGGTAGACAGCACCCTGGTTCATCGCCTGTATCGCGGAATTCACATCGGAATAGGCGGTGGTAAGAATCCTCACCACATTCGGGTAGTATGCCTTGGCCTGCTTGAGCAGTTCCATGCCCATCTTCCCTGGCATGCGTTGGTCTGTGATCAATACCGCCACCTCCCGACTGTGACGTTGGAGCTTGGCCAATCCCTCATCCGCGCTGCTGGCCGTGATCACCTCGTATTTTCCTTCCAAGGCCTGAACAAAGTATTTCAGGGACATGGGTTCGTCGTCCACGTAAAGAATCTTGTAGGGGCTCAATTGGTTCATATTGCCTTTCGGGTAATTGGAGGATGCTAACAGATGTCCTTGTCGGGCAACTCAAAACTGAAACAACTGCCCTCTCCGACGCGACTCCTGACCGCGAGATCGCTGCCATGCGCCTTGATGATCGAATGACAGACACTCAGGCCCAGTCCGGTCCCCTGATTTACATCCTTGGTTGTGAAGAATGGTTCAAAAATACGTTTCATGTTGGATTCCGGAATACCGCATCCGTTGTCCTCCACGGAAACACGGATCTTGTCGGAGTCCATCCGGCTCGCACACAAGATCACCTTGGCACGATCGCGGTAGGAATCTCCAGAAACCGCATCCATCGCATTCCGGAGCAGGTTCAACAAAACATGAACCAACTGGGTCTGAAAGCCCACAATCACCAAATCCCCGGGAATATCCACCGTGATCCGGTTTCGCGGCAAATCGGGAGGCAGCATCTGGACAGCCTTGCTGGCCAGCTCACCCATCGCACACGGAGACTTGCGGTCCGAGTTTTCCGACAAGGCGAAAACCCCAAGATTCGACACGATCTCCTGTATCCGCTCCGCCCCGCGCTTCACATCCGCCAACAAATCCGGCAGGTTTCCTGAATCCAGACGGTTTGCGGACCCAATCCCCAGATCCAATGCCGTGAGCATGTAGTTCAACGGATTGTTGATCTCATGCAGGATACCGGACGCGAGGCATCCGATCCCCGCCATTTTCTCGCTATGAACCAACTGCAGCCGGGTCGATTCAAGGTCAGCCAGCGTCTTTTTGAGATAAACATTCTGATCCCGCAGGTCATTCCGTAAATCCGCCTCCCGCAGACAGCTGCGGACACGTGCAATCAACTCGATCGAACTGAACGGTTTGAGAAGAAAATCATCCGCACCACTTTCCAAAGCCTGGATTTTCGAAACTTCGTCACTCCTTGCGGTGAGCATAATCACACGGATGTCACGGGTGGCTTCGTCGGATTTGATACGCTGGCAGACCTCAAGCCCGTCCATCTCGGGCATCATCCAATCCAGGATCATCAGGTTCGGATGAAGATCGCGCGCCAACTCGAGCGCATCCTTTCCATTGGCTGCCAAACTGATTCTGAACGAATCCTTCAGGTTGTTGAGCAGAAACCGCCGCATGTCCGCCTCATCATCCACCACGAGAATACGGTGTTCTCCACAGCCCGCCTGAGCCCCTTTTGGCAAGCCATCCCCAACATCCAGATTCAAAAACCTGTCAGCGGTCTTGAACACCTCCTGCATGGGCTCGGAAGAACATCCGCTCCCCTCCAGCTCGGCCAACGGACAGGAAGGGATACCCGCAGGAATCCACACCGAGAAAACCGTTCCGCGACCTTCTTCGCTTTTGAAGGAGATCCGGCCTCCGTGGCGTTCGACCAGCTCATGGGCAAGAGCCAATCCCAATCCGGTTCCCCCATAGCGCCGGGTCGTCGAACTATCCACCTGAAAAAACCGCTCAAAAACCCGCTGATGAGAAGCCACCGGTATACCGATACCATGATCCTCGACCTCAAAGCGGAGATCCGGCCCATCTGTCGACCAGCGCACCTGCACCACTCCGCCTTCTTTGCTGAACTTGATCGCATTGACCACGAGGTTCAACAATACCTTCTCGAAACGATCCGGATCCACATACATCTCCAGGGCTTCCTCCCGGGTCTCAATCTCGACCCGGATTCCCTTTGCCAAACCGAGATGGGAAACCGATCGCACCACACCGCGCACATAGTCCGAAATCACCACCCGCTGCCGGCGCAACACCATGGATCCCTGATCCAGCTTTAGAATATCCAGCACTTCGTTGATGAGCTTGAGCAAGCGCAGGGTATTGCGATGCGCCAACATCAGCTCTTCATGTGCTTTGCCCGGCAAAGACCCGGAATCACGGAGCATTCTCTCGATCGGAGCATAGACCAACGTCAAGGGTGTCCGCAGTTCGTGACTGATATTCGCAAAGAAATCCGACTTTTGCCGATCCAGCTCCTGAAGTCGCCTGTTCTGCTCATCCAATTGGCAAGTGAGCAGATGATCCTGCCGCCGCGAAATCA
The DNA here is from genome assembly GCA_028704125.1 of Opitutales bacterium. Classification (GTDB taxonomy): domain Bacteria; phylum Verrucomicrobiota; class Verrucomicrobiia; order Opitutales; family JAFGAQ01; genus JAFGAQ01. The sequence continues at coordinate 936 of JAQVLM010000155.1, read as the reverse complement.
TCGAAAAATGGGCCGATATCGCACTTATAATGGAGGTGGCCGTTAGAAAAAAGGATCCGAGATACAGATCCTTGAGTTCAACCGAGCCTCCCATCGCCACCTCATTACCCCAACATGCAACCCAATACAGGGCAATGATCCCGAATGCCGTAACCAGCGTCTCGGACACGGTCCATACCATCATGAAACCCATCCCGAGAACCACCAAATGCAAAGCCGCATAGTAGGGGGAACTCGCGCCATCCGTGCTGAAAATCATGTAGTTGATCGCCACCCCGAGAATCAAAGCCCACGCCAATCCACACTTCACCACATGCCGGATTCCATTTGGCGTCATCAACAACCAAAGAATCCCCAACAGGATCACGCTTAGTCCCGCCCGAACCACCCAGAACTCCAACTGCTTCCCGGGATAGTAAAACACATCCAAAGTCGCTGCCAACAGGTAGACGGCTACCGATACCACGATCGCCCATTTCAAGCGTTGGAGACGGAAACGCCGGTTCACCTCTTCAAACGAGGCGGACCATCCCTCATGTCCTGCAGGAATTACAGCCATGCACGCTAAGCGGTGATATCGAGCATCATGTTGATTCCGGTGTTATCCAACTGAATCGCCTTCTTCATTCCGGATGGAACCATCAATCCCAGGGTCCGCTCATCCCGATACATCAAATACCACTCCATCAGATGCTCCATCTGGGCACGGTTTGGATTGCTCTTATCCATCCCCGCCAACGTAATCCGCCCACCTGGTCTCAGCCATCCCGAAATCGAACGGACCAGCTTCTCGCCAATACGGTCCGGCAAATAGTCAAACAGACTGAATGAGTAGACCATATCATAGCTGACAGTATCCGATGCTTCGCCTGTCGGATGGCCATCCCGCAACAAATCATCCACCGATCGGTGAAACGTGCGGATTTTCAACGGTCC
>JAQVLM010000154.1 GCA_028704125.1 Opitutales bacterium | reverse complement strand
GGCAGGACAGGGCCGCGACCGGGAGGGCTTCCCGGGAAGCCCTCCCGGTCATGAAGATCCCGATTGAGTCACAACCAACAACACCATGGGGGTGGAAGAAAGCGACAATGAAAAGGATACCAAAAGAGCGCAAAGAAGCGATACTTGCAAAGCTGGCTGGGCCGGATCGCATGAGTGTGGAAGAGCTGGCCAAACAGGAAGGGATCAGCGCGGTGACGTTGTATGCATGGCGCAAGCAAGCCCGGCAGGAAGGGCGTCTCATGCCCGACCATGACGACTCTCCGCAGGGATGGAGTTCGAGGGACAAGTTCAATACAGTCCTGGAGACAGCGGGAATGAATGAGGTGGCGCTGTCGCAATACTGTCGCAGCAAGGGCTTGTATCCCGAACAGGTTGCGCGGTGGCGGCAGTCCTGTGAGCAGGCCAACGACTGGGATCGCACCCAGAACATTGTATTGGCCCGTCAGCAGCGTCAGGACCGGCAAAGCATTGAGATATTGCAGAAAGAGCTGCGGCGCAAGGAGAAGGCATTGGCAGAAGCCGCAGCGTTATTGGTGTTGTCAAAAAAAGTAGAGGCGATCTGGGGGGAAAAGGACGAATGACAAGCGCCCCGGATCGCCAAGGAATCATGAAACTTGTCAATGAGGCGCTCCAGAGCGGAGCGAGCCAGGTTCAAATATGCGCCACGCTGGGGATCTCCGCACGTACCCTGCAACGCTGGCGCAATGCCGGAGAAGGAGGAACGGATCAACGTTGTGAGGCTTCGCGACGGGTCCCAGCCAATGCTCTCAGCCCGCAGGAAAAAGAGGCTGTCCTTGAGTTGTGCAACCAGCCGGAATATGCCTCGAAATGCCCTTCCCAGATTGTACCCATGCTGGCGGATATGGGTGAATACCTTGCCTCCGAATCCTCGATCTACCGCATCCTCAGAGCTCAAAACCAGCAAGTGAGGGTAAAACGGGTCAGTCCACGCATTCTAACATTTTTAGTTTTTTCCATGTCGGCTCGTCGCCCGATGCGGGTTTCCGATGGGAGCTGATCCGGCTGCTCACCAGCTCCGCCGTCACTCTGTGCAAACCCTGCGGTTTCCATGCGTGGGGCGGGTGGCAGAAGCGGGGATTGTGGACAAGGCAAACTGGACCGGTATGGATACATCAAAGAGGCAGGAATTGCCTTGATTCAAACACGCCTTCCCCCACCAGACAAGCATGGAATCCGGAAGAAGTTGCGCCGGGACGACATGCATTCAACTCAGGAAAATGCGTCCCATTGGAAAAAATTGAATCCACGGCGGACAACATTCGACAGCAAGGCATATGCATCGGGAGAAGCAGGAATAGATTCCGATTACCCGATTGGGCCTTTCCGTGACAAGCTTCGTTTCTGAGCAAGGATCACCTTGGGAGGCGCATACGGAAGGTCACGCCGCGGTCGGGATTGTTGGCAAAGTCGAGTGTTCCGCCGTGGTTTTCGACGATGCTTTTGGCCACTGCGAGGCCCAGCCCGAAATGGCCGCTTGAGTGGCTACGGGATTTATCCGCGCGATAGAAGCGGTCGAAGATATGGGGCGCGTCGGCCTCCGGGATTCCGGGCCCGTCGTCCTCCACCGCCACTTGAACCCATTCCCCATCGGGATTCCAGCTCACACGGACGGTTCCGCCACTGCCGCCGCTATGGTGATGGATGGCGTTGCCGACCAGGTTATCGACCACCATCCCAATTCCCACCGGATCTCCACTACAGGTGATGGGAATGCCATTCAATTCAATCCGGATGCCCGCCTGCTCCGCATCTTTGCGCAAGCGAGCCACGGAGGCGTTGACGACGGCATCCAGATCCACCGTCTCCCGGACCGGAGTCCGTTCCTGATCATCCTGCCGTGCGAGAACAAGGAGTGCCTCGGTAAGGTTTTTCATCCGAAGGGCGGCGTCCTGACATACTTGGAGCGCCTCCCGACACTCGGACACACTGTGATCACGCCTGAGGATCCGCTGGGTTTCGGCGACGACCACAGCAATCGGGTTCCTCAGTTCATGAGAGGCATCGGCCGTAAACTGCTTTTGGCGCTCAAATGCAGCCTGCAGGCGGTCGAAGGTCTGATTGAGGACCCCACTCAACTGATCGAGTTCATTTCCGATTCCGGCTACTTCGATCCGCTCGCGGAGGTTGTCCGCGGCGATGCGGGAAGCCGTACGCCCGATGGTCTGAATGGGCCGGATCACCCTTCCGGCGATCCACCATCCACCGGTCAAGCCGACCAACCAAAGGGCAAAGCCGCTTGCCGTAAGCGACAAGGCGAAATGACGCATTTCCTCGATCTCTCCGGAGATATCACGCCCCACGACACTCCACACACCCGATGGCGACCGCCGCACGCTCTCGCGGTAGGAACCCGATATCCGGGACAACTCCACCATCCCGGACTCACCTACATCCGGTAAGAGCATCGACATTGGGGCATTCGGTGACCGCATGCGAACCGCGCCAGCCGGATCGAGGAACATGAAGAAACTATGCCCGGTATCCTGCCCACCGAAAACATCCGACAGGCCCTCCGACAAGTCGACTCCCCGCTCCAGTAGCAAATCCAAAGTCACATGAGGTGGCCGGCTTCCGGATCCCTCATCGGACAAGACCTTCCGCCCGGTATGGATCAGATGGGAGATCAGCGCACGCTCCCGCTCCACGACCACACGGTCCACTCTCCGGAGTTGATGTATCCATGCCAAACGGTAGGCCGTGATGCAAAACGCGATGATCGCAACCAACAGAATAACCGCATGCCAAACCTGGATTCGCCAGCGGATCGAGTGAAATGGAAATCCGGATTTCATGGCAGCGCTTTATTCAACCTCCACACAGTATCCATGCCCACGGCGGGTCGTGATCACGTCCGCGCCAAGTTTACGCCGGATATTGGAAACATGGACATCCAGCAGGTTTGAACAACTGTCGTCGGACTCATCGAAAAGCCGCTCATACAGGGTAGTCCGGCTGACCACACTTCCCTTGCGGATCGCAAGATACTCCAGAAGCGAATATTCCATCGGCGTAAGCTGGATCTCTCCCTCCCCGGTTGAAACCCGCCGCCGGACGGTGTCGATGCGGATATCCCGGATCACAATATCCGGGTGCGACAGTCCTTCGCTCCGCCGGATGAGCGCACGCACACGGGCCAACAATTCATCGACATCAAACGGCTTGGTAAGGTAGTCATCCGCGCCATTGTCGAGTCCCTTTACACGATCGGGAACGGTATCCCGCGCAGTGAGCATCAGAACCGGCACACGGTTATCCGGGCGCATGCGCTCCAAGACCTCCCAGCCGTTCATCAACGGCAACATCACATCCAGGACAACTGCGTCGTAGACGCCACCATTTGCCTTAGCCAAGCCCTCCTCCCCATCACCGGCAGTATCGACTGCGTAACCCTCCTCGCGGAAAGTGGCAGCCAGCGAGCGTCTCAGAGCGGGATCGTCCTCAACCAGAAGAATGCGCATATGCTGTTTTCCATAAGAGCCCAGGATCACTCATGACGCAAGGCCTCAATCGGATCCAGCCGGGCCGCCCTTCTGGCCGGGGCGAAACCGAAGACCACACCAACCACAGCCGAGAACACAAAGGCCAAAAGGTTGATTTGAAAGTTGAACGTGAAGGGCACCTGAATGACCGAAGACAACACGGTGCACAACCCATAAGCCAACAGGATACCCATGACACCACCCACACACGAGAGGGTAACCGCCTCGACCAAAAACTGAAGCAGCACCTCACGGGCGGTTCCACCGATCGCCAGGCGAATACCGATCTCGCGTGTGCGCTCCGTAACCGACACCAACATGATGTTCATGATTCCGATTCCGCCAACCAGGAGGGACACCCCCGCCACAGCGGACAGGAGCGCCGTCATGGTCCGGGTGGAGGAGCTCAGAGTCTCCGCGATTTGGCGCGTATCAAACACAAAGAAATTGTTGTCCTGATTGGCTTGGAGATTCCGACGCTGCCGCATGAGTGAGGTGATTTCGCCGATCAGGAAATCGCTGTCCGTGCCATCTTCAGCCGAAATACTGATCTGACTGATGTCCCGGGAGGAGGTCCGGCCGCCCAGACGCCGCTGAAGGGTGGTCAAAGGAAGCACAATCGTGTCATCCTGGTCACCCATCCCCGCCTGGCCTTTGGATTTCAGCACGCCGATGACCTCGATCGAGGCCTTGCCAATCCGGATTTTTTCGCCGATCGGATCCTGACCGCCGAACAGTTCCTTTCTGACCGTCGTGCCGATCACGCAAACAGCCGAAGCATTCAACAGATCCCGTTCGTCGAAGAATCTTCCGCTTTCAATCGACCATTTGTTGATTGAGAAAAAGTCGATCGTTGAGCCTGTTATGGAGGTATTGCGCGCTTCCTGCAGGTAGATAGTGCTCATCATTGTGTTCCGCACCGGGGCGATCGCGGCGATGCCTGGAACTTGATCCCGAAGCGCCTCCACATCGTCCTCGGTAAAAAGCGGAACACCCGCACCACCGGACCGCGGACCGAACCCCGCGCCCGGGCGCAACATCAGGAGGTTACTGCCCAAATTCGAGATCTGGGCCTTTACCGCCTCGGTTGTCCCCTCGCCAAGAGTCACCATCGTGATCACGGCAGACACCCCGATCACCACACCCAAAACCGTTAAAAACGCCCGGGTCAGGTTTCGCCGGATCTCGCGAAGCGCAATGAGAAAAGCATTTCCAAGCATCCCGATCATTGTGAACTCCCTTCTGAGTGGTCCAGCTTCACGTGATCCTTCTCGATCAACCCGTCTTTCACATGCACGATCCGCTTCGCGTAATGAGCCACCTCGTCCTCGTGTGTAACCATGAGCACCGTTATACCGCGCTTCTCATTCAAACCCTTGATCAATTCCATGATTTCCTGAGTGGTTACCGAGTCCAGGTTTCCCGTCGGCTCGTCGGCCAGCAAAGTACTTGGATCGGTCACAATCGCACGGGCGATCGCCACGCGCTGCTGCTGTCCGCCGGACATCTCGGCAGGAGTATTGCGCTCCTTGTCCGGCAGCCCGACTAAAGCCAACGCCTCCCGTGCCATCGTGCGGCGCTTCGCCCGCGGGTACCCCCTATACAGCAGGGGCAGCTCCACGTTTTCGAGGGCGCTGGTCCGGGCCAACAAGTTGAATCCCTGAAACACGAACCCCAAAGCATGACGCCTCAGGAGCGACAAGGCCACAGAGTCGAGGCTTTCGACCGCGATCCCGTCGTATTGGTAGCTTCCGGAGGTGCAGCGGTCGAGGCATCCCAAGAGGTTCATCAGTGTCGACTTTCCACTCCCGCTGGGACCCATAATCGCGACAAATTCGCCCCGGCGTATCGACAAGTCGATACCCTTGAGCGCCTGGAACGCCATGGATCCATGCCCGTAGGTCTTCGTGAGCCCACGAATGGAGATCAAAGAAGGATTACCGTCAGCGGTCTTCATGGTTTCATCATCATGTTGGCACGAAGGACAACCTCCATACCGTCCACCAACGCCTCACTTGTCACCTGACTGAATCTGCCATCTGTCAGCCCCACCTCAACTACAACCGGCTCAGGCTTCCCCGCCTTCAGCACCCAGATACGGGATGGCTCCACTTCACGTCCAGGGGCTCCATTTGATCCGTTTCCGTTGGGCCGGCGTCGCATCGGAGGACGGGGCATCAGGTTTTCCATGAACGACTTTTTGGGGGCTGGGCCGGCAAAAGCCGCACCGGGGTCAACGGGACGAAAACGGAGGGATTCGACGGGCACCGCCCATACATCGGTAGCGGAGGCAACCTCAATATCAACGGTTGCGGTCATTCCCGGACGCAAACTGAGGTCGTCGTTCGACACATCCAATTCGGTGATGTATGACACCACATTATCCGAAATCACGGATCCAAAGGCAACCCGGCGCACCGATGCGGCATAGCTTCTGCCGGGCCATGCATCGACACTGAATGTCGCCTTCTGCCCGGCGGCCAAACGTCCGATATCCGCTTCCGCCACGGCCACCTCCAGCTTCATCCTGGACAGGTCCTCCGCGATCACAAACAATTCTGGCGTGGAGAAACTCGCGGCCACGGTTTGCCCCGGCTCAATACTGCGGGTGAGCACAATTCCGTTGCAGGGGGCACGAATCAAAGCCTTCTCCAGGTCACTCTCGCGGATCTCGATCTGTGCCTCAGCCTGCGCAACGCTCGCCTCCGCACTCATCAAATCCGCTTTGGCCCGCGCGACCGCTGCTTCGGCCACATCCATATCCGCACGGGACGGCATCTTCCCGTCACTCAAACGGCTCAGCTCCTGTTTCCGGGCGAGAGCCGCCTCCTCCATTTTGAGCGTAGCCTCAGCCTGGAGCACACGGGCCTTGGAAGATTCCAGCGAGGCACGGCTCGCCCTCAACTCATTCTCGCGGATGCGGGTATCGAGCCGGGCGAGCGGTTGCCCTTCAGTAACCTGATCGTTGATATCGACAAATACCTCCAGCGTGGTCCCGGAGACTTCACTGCCAACGCTCACCTTATTGGTCGGCAACAGATTGCCCGTAGCGGTTACCACAAGGCGGATATCCCGCTTTGCCAAGGGCGCGGTGGCAAAAGGAGGATGAGTTGCCGTGTGCTTCTTGTCGTTCCCCGAGAATCGCCATACCCCGAATCCCGCCAGCAGGATCAGGACAATCACCACAATGTAGACCTTCGAATGGTGTTTCGCGTGACCACTCTGAATGACCTTTGCCAAATCGGACGAAGCCGGGCTGCTTTTTGATTTCTTTTCCATGGTTTACCACCCAATAAGATTTATGAAAGCGTTTCACGGGAGAGCTGACCAGCCCCCACCCATGCTTTTGTAAAGTTGAATATGCGAGCGAATCTCCTCGGCACGGGTCACAATGTAATCCTGCTCGAGTCCGAGAAGGGTTCGCTCCGCATCCAGCATGGTTGTGAGGTCAATGTTTCCGACCTCATACTGGATACGCGCCAGACGGGTGGATTCACGACCCGATGCAACCGCGCGGGCCAGAACATTAAGTTTTTCGCGGGAGGCCCGAATGGAACCCAGCGCATTCTCAACCTCGTTCAACGCCTTGCGCACCGAATGCTCGTAGTTGATCCATGCCTGACGCACATTCTCGCCCTCGATCCGTATTCCCGCCTCTGTGCGCCCGCCATCCCAAACCGAGGCCACCATACGCGCCGCAAGAC
>JAQVLM010000153.1 GCA_028704125.1 Opitutales bacterium | reverse complement strand
CCCGTCAGGGGCCGTTTCGATTCCCACCCCGCCAAACCATCCGTTAGGGTGACGGGCCAATAACTCAGCCTGCAAGAAGAACACCGGAACAGCCGGAAGCCGGCTGTTTCCGAAATCCGGATCGCGATCAAAGCGAAAATCGTCAAGATGAAAGGTCGTCAAAAGACGCAAGCGGGCAGGATCGCCATTGTTGCCCGGCCATAGCGTTACCCCTGTCGACGCCTCGACCCCCTGATGCATGACATCGCCATACGCATTCAGGGTAACATCCGGACCCGCCGGAGGTCGCGTACGAATGATTTCATTGGATACTCTACTCCGGAAGAGGGTCCAATCCCAGTGCAGCATACCCCATTCTCCGCGTGCACCGATTTCTCCCGTCCACGCAAGTTGTTGATCGATTTGGTTAAGCGCAGCGCCAACCAGACGACCGCCCTGCCCCGGAACCTTCGCGGCACTTGCACCCACAAGATCATCCAAAATGGGCGGTTCTTCCTGATATGAAAGAGCAGCCCAGACACCAAACGCTCGGGAAGGCGACCACACCATTTCGGTGCGCCCTGCGATGAAGGTAAATCCCTCGTCCAAATCGACTTCTGTTAATCCCGCTCCATTGAAGTTCTCACTGACAACGCGCCAATGGTGCTGCGGTTGGATCATCATTCGAAGCAGCCATGCCTCATCCACCCTCACAGCATCTTGAAGGGTCAACACTGCCATGCCTGAGCGCATTTCATGATCAGCTACTATCTTCCCCTTCTTTCCGGCATCCAACTGCACACGCCTCGTTGGACGCCATTCGCCATAGCACTCGCCGCCGACCATGAAGGAGTGTTCCAAACCCGCGATTTGACTGCTCCACTGGTGTATCCCACGCATTCCAGGGGCAGTGGAAACAAAGTCCAAGCCCTCCGTGGCGCGAGGGCGAAAAACCTGGAAGTCCGAGGAGAGCATCCATGCAACCAACTCAGTATTGCATGCTGTTGTCTCACGCTTATATCGCAGAGCAGCCCGGAACACTTCAAGATCGCGAAATGGCTGATCAAAAACCACATTCGGGGTAGCGGAACGCACCCCGCGGGGATTTGAGGCCCAATCGATCAAGGACAATGGCCCCGAAAGCTCTCCCTCCACATCCGAGTAATTCAAGAACAACCTCACCTCGCTGTCGTCGCTTACCCGCCACCCGGCATTACCGGTAAAAAACTCCGCGTCCTCATGATTCTGGCTACGGAAGCCCGTCTGAGAAGCGTGGGTTCCCGCAAGCGTGACATCAAATCCGCTTGTAGTCCACGATTTCACCCCATGCCAACGGAAGGTGTCGTAGCTACCAGCTTCTGCGCGAAAACGTGAACTCGGCGAATTATCCGCGGTCAAGGTATTGAAGTTCAGCGCCCCTCCCAGCATAGCAACACTGTTGTAGAAAGACGACGGTCCCCGAAAAACCTCGATGGATGAAATCGTCCGATAGTCGATGTTCTGTGGCAGAAACTGACCATCCGGCAATGTCATCGGAATGCCATCCTGCAAAAGCCGCACGACTCTGGTTGGAGGAGTTCCAGACAAGCCGAATCCGCGCACGATAATCCATGCCTGACTGGTGCCGCTAAACTGTGATCGAACGCACACGCCCGGAACTGATCGCAACACATCCTCGATGCTATAGAGTTGTCGACTGCGCAGCTGCTCACCGTCAATCAACACCAGGCCACCTGGAGCAATGGGCGAAACCAAGGAAATCGGCAGCGGGGCCAACTCCCTAATTGATTCAACCAGAAGCGGCTCAAGTTCGGATATGGGCAATTTTCCGGAATACAATCGAACCGAAAAAACTACCAAAGAAAACAGAATCCATTTGTTCAAATGCATGACATTGCCCTACACAAAGGAATGCCGGCATTGGCTCTTACCCGTCAAAAACAGTTATTCTTAGTTTCACCTTCCGCTTGAGCGGATCGGAATGCCCTAAAATCGCACTTTAGTGGTCTTCTGAACTTGGACAACCCTACCTTGGTGAACAGAAACCACCACCTCTCCGTAATCCAATTGCTCAACCGCCCGACGCACCTCAACAATCCAACGCCCTTGAGCGAGCTTGCACGGTTTAGTTCCAGACGCTGGAATCGAAGCTTCAATAGCCTTTTCGGTGACGTGCTCGTGCATGAACGGCTAACAGCATGGTGCATGCCGATCCATCCTACAGCCGAATTCTCGCCATTTCCTGACAGGTCATCAAAAACAAGCCCCTTGAAAAAACGGCAATCCGATCCTAAGCGTCGCGGGAGGATTGCGGAAGCAGAATTCCAACTCGGCAAACACCCGCACTTCAGTGACCGTGCCAGCAGACATCTTCCTTATTCTGACAGGGGTTGTCTGCGGTTTCCATCTCAAGGGTGGAGTGGGCGATGTGGTATTTTTCTGAAAGATACTCTTTGATCCGCTGACGTAGTTCATGCCGAACGGTTGGTGAGCTATCGACGGCGGGAGAGGTAACGATGTGTGCTTCAAGCGCGCGTCGGTGCTCGTCAATTTCCCATACGTGAAGGTGATGGAGATCAACCACACCGTCGAAGGTGATCACCGAGTCGCGCAGCTCTTCGAGCCTGATGTCAAAGGGCGTGCCTTCCATCAGGATCCTGGCGGTTCGGCGGAGCATCCCAAAGGACATCCACAGGATGTATCCGGCGATCCCGAGGCTAATGAGAGGATCCACCCACGCCCAATCCAGCCAGTACACAGCTGCACCTCCAATCAGAACGGCCACGGAGGATCCCGCATCTGTAAGGTTGTGCAAAAAAGCAGCCTTCACGTTGAGACTGCCTTTCGACATGGACCACAGGAGCCATGCTGTCAGAACATCGACAAGCAATGCCACAACCGAGGCAAACATGATCCAAATCCCAAGCAGCGGCTCAGGGTTGAAAATACGACTGACCCCCTCATAAACAAGATAAAGTCCGACCATAATAAGGGCAGTCAATTGAATCATGGCCCCGATCAACTCCGCGCGGCGATACCCGAAGGTAAACGCCGCGTCAGCTTCCTTGTGGGAAATTTCACGGGCAATATATGCGATCAGCAGGGCCGCAGCGTCATTGGTGTTGTGCAATGCGTCGGCCATTAGTGCCACGCTCCCTGAAAGCGCACCAGCCACAAACTCAAAGACGGAGAGACCTGAATTGACAATGATCGTCCATAGAATAACTCCGTCAGCAACGTTCTCTGTGCCATGCGAATGGTGGTGGTCGTGACTCATACCGATAGTTTGAATATAAGAACGATTGGGTGAGTTCAAAGCGATTTCTCGTGCGCCAACTCCTCAGAGAAACTCTCTCCGTGACGACCCTGAAACCACTTGTATAGCGATGGCAAGACGAGCAATGTCAGAAGGGTTGAGCTGATGAGGCCACCTATGACCACCAGAGCGAGGGGGCGCTGCACTTCGCTTCCCGCACCAGAGGCAAGTAGCAGAGGAAGGAGACCAAGCCCTGTGGTGATCGCCGTCATGAGCACCGCGCGTAAACGACGACAGGCCGCTTCAACACTAGCGCTATCGACAGCCATCCCCTCCCGGACGAGCTGATTCGTATAGGTAATAAGAACGAGACCGTTACCCAATGCGATACCAAAAAGGGCAATAAAGCCCACTGTGGCGGGCACCGAGAGATTCTCGCCCCCAATCCAGAGCGCAACCACTCCACCCACCAGTGCAAGCGGAATGTTTAGCAGAATCAGCAGACTGTTCCGGAACGAATCCAAGGCCGCATAGATCATGAGAAGAATCAAAAGGAGGGTGATCGGAATGACCACGGCAAAACGCTTGTTTGCCTCCTGTTGGAGTTTGTAGGAGCCTCCCCATAAGGTCAGGTATCCCGGAGGCAAATCCACTTGATCCGCGATCACTTTCTCTGCCTCCGCAACAAAGCTTCCCATATCCCGACCGACGACATTGGACTGAATCGCGACAAACCGCTGACTCCGCTCCCGCGTGATCTGGCGCGGCCCGACGATTTCCTTGACCAAGGCCACCTCATCCAGCGGCACGAGCGCACCATCTTTGCTGCGAATAACAGTCTCACGAATCGCCCGAATGTTATCCCGGTAACGATCCGGATAACGAACGAGGATTTCATATCGGCGGATACCTTCAAAAATCAAACCGGCTCCGACGCCTCCGATTCCAGCCTCAACAACGCGCTGTATATCGCCAACGTTTAGGTTGTATCGGGCAGCAGCAGCACGGTTAATCTGAATGACCAGCTGAGGAGAACCCGTCACCTGGTCCACCTGAACATCCCTGGCGCCGTCAACAGACCCAAGAGCAGTGGCGATTTCATTGGCCTTGCTCAGCAAGATGTCCAAATCCTCGCCAAAAAGCTTCACTGCCAGCTCGGCCTGCACGCCTTCGAGCAATTCGTCGACCGACATCTCAATTGGCTGAGTGTAGTTGACGATCACCCCCGGAGGCTCGCCAATCGCATCACGAATCTTCTCGACCATGGCTTCCTGGTCATAGGGTTGGCGCCATGCCGAGGGGGGGGTCATAATGAGATAAAGTTCGGCGGCATTGATTGGATCCGCGTGAGCTCCAACCTCTCCCCGACCAATACGGGTGACCACATTAGTCACTTCCGGCACTCCAAGTATCCGACACTCGATAGCCTGCGTCATTCTTTTCGAAGTATCGATGGAGATGGAAGGCGCCATCTTCAACTTAACAACAAGAGTCCCTTCATTCAGTTTGGGTGTAAATTCCGAGCCAAGGCGCGGAAAAACCCAAGAACCAAGGCCCAACAAGGCAAACGCACTCACCAGAGCCAGCCAGCGGTGCCTGACAAAGAATGATACAACCGGCCGATAAGGCGCCTGAAGCACGCGCAAAATCAGACTCTCTTGTGTACCGGATCCTGCAACGTCCGGGTTTCGCTTGGGTGCACGCATCAAAAAGTAGGCAAGGACCGGCCCAACGATAAGCCCGTAAATGAGCGCACCACCCATCGCCAAGGCGATGGAGTAAGCCATTGGCCGGAAGGTTTTTCCTTCAACGCCTGTCAAGGTAAACAATGGCAGAAAAACAAGGATTACAATCGCAACGGCAAAACCCACAGGACGGGCAACCTCCCCACAGGCTCGAACCGTGATCCGCAGGCGTGACTCACCTGGTCTCCCGGATCGAAGATGCTGGTCCACGTTTTCCACTACCACGATTGCCCCGTCCACAAGCATCCCGATTGCGATTGCCAACCCACCAAGGGACATGAGATTGGCGGAGATGCCAAATACGGACATGCCCAAGGTGGCAAAGAGCACGGAAAATGGTAATGCCATCGCGACGACTAAGGTCGGACGCAGCCCACCCATAAAGACAACCAGAACCAAAGAGACGAGTGCAATCCCTTGTGCAAGGGCCAAGGTCACGGTACTCACAGCTGCATCGACCAATGTCTTCTGTTCGTAGTAAGGCACGATCTTAACGCCCTCCGGAAGGATCCCATTGATAGCTTCGATCTTCTGCTCAACCGCTTGGATAACCGTGGATGCATTTGTTCCAAAAAGCTTGATCACTTGCCCGGATACCACCTCTGCAACACCGTCTTTGCTCTGAAGTCCACGGCGGATGGCCATCCCTTCCTTCACCTCGGCAACATCGCCGACGGAGATGGGAACTCCATCGAAACTGCCCATGAGCACCGAGCGAAGATCATCGAGAGAAGTGGCCAAACCAACGGAGCGAACCACATACTCCTCGTTGTTCCGCTCGATAAACTGACCTCCCACATTCAAGTTATTGTCTTCAAGTCGCTCGATGACATCGCTTACTGTGAAGCCATACCGTTCGAGAGCAAGCGGATCCACCTCGACATGGTATTGCTTCTCATAGCCACCGATGCCGAGCACCTCAGTCACACCAGGGACATTCTGCAGATTAAACTTGATGATCCAGTCCTGTATGGAACGAAGCTCGGTCAGCGAATACTGGCCAGTTGTATCCTCAAGATAATAAAACAAGACCAAGCCCATGCCCGTGGATATGGGACCCATCTCAGGTTCTCCAAAGCCTCCGGGTATGGCTTCCCGCGCTTCATTCAAACGTTCGCCAACCAGTTGGCGGCAGAAATAGATGTCCATTCCGTCCTTAAAATAAACATTGACCACAGACAGGCCGAAGTTGGACACAGACCGGATGTTTTCGACTCCTGGCAGCCCATTCATTGAACTCTCAACCGGGAAGGTGACAAACTTTTCAATTTCCTCGGGAGCGAGTCCCTCGGTTACGGTGAAGACTTGCACCAGATTTGGCGAGACATCGGGGAATGCGTCCACAGGGAGCCGTTTATAGCCCCAGTAACCAGCGACCATGGAGACGATCGCCAGCACTGCGACGAGTAGGCGTGAATGCAGCGCAAATTCAATCAGCTTATTCATGCAAAGCGTTCCTTTCTGTTAGTGTGCATGGCCGTCGCCGAAGTTCTCCTTCTGAGAATCGGCTTTGAGAAAGAAGCCGCCCTCGGCGACATAACGTTGGCCTCCCTGCAGCCCATCAATGATTTCGACATTGATGGAATCCTCCCGGCCAATTTTTACTGGTCTTGCTTCGAAACCCGCTCCATTATCCACCTCCACAAAAACCACTGATTCGTCCTCCATTGTATGGACAGATGTCCGTGGGACAACAACCCGCAAGTGGGACTCGTCGAGAGCAACATCTCCCACGAGAAAGAGCCCTGGACGAAGCATCCCATGATGATTCTCCACAAGAGCACGGATCATCCCTGTGCGAGTGACCTCATCAACGACCGGTCCAACGTAGGAAATGACGCCCTCAATAGCTGGATAATCATGACCCGCGAACAGCCGGACGGCTTGGCCTTCGCGAATCCTTGGCAAATCTCGCTGATAGACCCTCAGGTCGGCCCAAACGCTGGTAGTATCCGCGATCACATAGGCATACTCGTCAGTTGAAAGGACCTCACCCAATGTGATGTGGAAACTGACGATGGTGCCGCTAATTGGAGCTTTCAGCTCAAAGGGACGCAGAGTATCATTGCTCTCCATTTGCGCCAGTATCGCACCTTCCTCAACCATATCTCCCAAGCGATGGAATACTTTCTTCACCACTCCATCAAAACGGGGGCTCACATGAGCCATGGTGTTCTCATTCATCCGGATTTCGCCCGGAAGACGCAGTTCCTGGCGAATCAAGCCAGGCCGAGCAAAATCCACTCGGATTCCAAAGTCC
>JAQVLM010000152.1 GCA_028704125.1 Opitutales bacterium | reverse complement strand
GAATCCCGCTAATGGATCCGCAATCACCTTATCACGTCCTCGCCAAAGGAGCGGACAAAGTGATCAGCAGTGGTGGCATCTATTTCATTCTGACCGGCTCAGCGGGACTCCGTCAGAACCTTTGATTTGATCCACGAGGGACTTCGCGCAGCCCGCCGATCGGGATCAAGCCTATATCAACGACACTCACACTCAACGGATCCGGGAAAAGCCCACAACCATAAGCCGTTGAACACGAATGGGCAGTCCAGCGATGACGCTGCTGCCCATTTCTGATTTCCGGAAAACAATCCGGAGGGATGAGGCTACTCGGAGGCCTTAATCTGATCCCAATACTTCGAGTAAAGCGTGATGGCATCTCCAATCAAACGGACAGTATCGGATTTCTCCATCAGATTGTCGGGAACAAATACACTGGGGTCATTCTTGAGCTCATCGGACACAAGGGCGTAGGCCGATTGGTTCGGGGCTTTGTAAAGGGTAAACTCCATGTTCCGCGCAGCAATCTCGGGATCCATGAAATAATCAAGAAACGCTTCGGCCAGTTCTACATTCGGAGCATCCGCCGGTATGACCATGTCATCACACCAAACCATAAATCCTTCCTCCGGCAGAACATAGCGGATGTTGGCGTCCGGATTATCTGCAATCACCTGAGAGATGTCGCCACTGTAGCCATGCACAAGCAGGAACTCACCCGATGCGAGGCCCGGCTTGTATTGCTCGTTTTCAAACTTCGCAATTTCCCGCTTCCATTGCTTCACCACCTCTGCGGCAGCCGCGATTTCCGATTCCTCAACCGAATTGACACTGTAGCCAAGGGATAGCAGAGCAGCACCCATGGTCTCGCGCATATCATTGAGCAAGGTGGATCTCCCCTTTACAACCGGATTCAAAAAGACCGACCAACTGGGCTTCAAATCAGGCAGCACATCCGCCCGATATCCGATACCCGTCGTGCCCAGCATATAGGGCACGCTGTAGAGCATATCGGCGTCGATCGCATTGCGCTTCAAATACTTTGGATCGATGTTCGAGCGATTGACCAGCGCATCATGATTGAGCTGATGCAGGAGTCCTTCCTCATACATGATGGCGGCCTGATAACTGGTGGGGAAGATCACGTCATAGCCACTTGCGCCCGCCTTGATTTTGGCGTACATGGTCTCGTTGGAATCAAAGTAATCCAGGACCACCCGGCATCCATTGGCTTTCTCAAAATCCTTAACCACATCCGGATCGAGGTAGTCCGCCCATGTGTAGACATGAAGCGTCGGTTTCCCGGAGGAACACGATAGGGTTCCAAACGAAAGCGCCACAAGAGCTGCGGCGCAGGCGGTAATCAGGTATTTTTTCATATGCGGGACTGACTGGATTGGATGTTCTTGGTGAGCATGCGTTGACCAACAATCACGATGGAAAACGTCACAAGCATAAAAAGGGTGCAGAGTGCATTGATGATCGCGGGAGACCCCATCTTCATCATGCTGTAAACATAGACCGGAAGCGTGGCGCTGCCCGGTCCGGACACAAAGAAGGTGATCACGAAATCATCAATCGAGAGGGTAAAGGCCAACAAGGCGCCCGCAAGAATACCCGGCCCGAGAACCGGAAGTAGAATGCGCCATATGATGGTCCCCCACCCGGCTCCCAGATCCTGAGATGCTTCGATCAAAGCCATGTCGAAATCCTGAAGCCTGCCCAGCACAACAAAGGCTACATAGCTTGTGCAAAAGGTGATGTGCGCCACAATGATCGTGGGCAAACCGAGGGGAATATGCATATGGACGAAGAACAACAGCAGGCTGATCCCCATTAGAATATCCGGAAACACCAGTGGAGCGTAGACCAGCAGGTAGTGGGCGTGCTGAATCCGGCTGCGGTAATGATGGAGCGTCCATGCACCCAAGGTCCCGAGAATCGTCGAGCAGATGGTGGAAAACAAGGCGACCACAGCCGTATTCTGGGTTGCCTTCCACACGGCACGGTTTTCGAACAGGAGCCCATACCACTTGAAGGAAAAACCCTGCCAACTCCCGCCGTATTTCGAGGCGTTGAAGGATTGAATGATCAACAACACGATGGGCAGGTAGAAAAATACCAGCACCACCATTGAGACCGCCATCGGGACCCGGCTGCGTTTCATGCGGATGGCCTCCTGTGCGTACTGGCGATCTGCCGCAACTGCATCACGACAACAGGGGTCAGAACAACCGCCGCCAGAATCGCAGCCAAGGCACTGGCATGCGGAAGATTGCGATCCGAAAAGGTGCGCTGGGCAATGCGGTTGCCAATCATTTCGGAGTTGGGACCTCCCACAATCTCAGGGATCGCGTAGGATCCAAGCGCCGGAATAAAAACCACCAACACCGCAGTGATCAAACCCACCCGGATTCCCGGCAAAAAGATACTCCAGAAAGCTCTCAGCTTGTTCGCACCCAGATCCAGCGCGGCAGACATCAGGTTGAAATCAAACTTGTCCGCAGCCGCATAGATCGGAAGGATCGCAAACGGCAGATAAGTGTAAACCAGCACCAGAAGGATTGCTCCTTCGTTGTAGAGCAGGCTCACATCTTTTCCCACAATTCCGAGCGCCATCAACCCGTTTTTGATCCACCCTTCGGGATGTAAGATCGTCTTCCATGCAAAGATCCGGATCAGAAAGTTGGTCCAGAACGGCAGGATTACCAAAAGCAGCATCAGGTTGCGCCTGCGCGGAGGAATCGTCGCAAGCCAGTAGCTCACCGGAACCGCAAGCAGGATACTGAGCGCCGTGGTCAACGCGCTCAGCCAAAGGGTGCGCCAGATGATCTGCGGATAACTGGGCTGAGCCAGCGAACGGATGGTGTCCAATGTCCACCCTTCCCCGATCCCTCCGTAAATGGACGGAGGCTTGAACGCAATCATCCCCACGATAATAGTCGGAATGACAAAGAAAACCGACAGCCAAAGGAGAGAAGGTGCGCTCAACAGGATTTCCGGCCATCGGCTGGACGGATCACGGGGCACCTTTTTCCGGTTTTTCTCCCCGCTCATGTCATATCCTCCCCAAGTGCCATGAGGGCTTCATCCTTTTCCTCATAACGCTGCAACATGTAGCCATCCTCGGCATGCCAACCCAGCCAGATGGTCTCGTCCCAGGTGATTGGCTTCTCGTCCAGAAGATAGCGGCCATGCTGCTGTTCCACGATCAGAATGTAGTCCCCGCATTCGAGCCGGTATTTGGTCGATGACCCCATGTAGATGAGATCCACCACCTTGGCCTGAACGAGATTGCGGTGCTCGCTGTCAGGCGGACGGTTCCGGAAGAGCCTGAACTTCTCCGGACGCACCGAAAGGTTCACCGAGTCCCCTGGCTTGAGGTTCTTGTCGTTCCAGGCGATGACCCGGCCGATGCTTTCAACATCAATCCGGCAGTATTCAGCCGAAACCGTCTCACAAACCCGTCCATTGAGAAAGTTTGTATCCCCGATAAAGGCTGCCACAAAGCTGCTTTGAGGTGCCTCATAGATCTCGGCCGGAGTGCCGATCTGCTCAATCCGTCCCAGATTCATCACCCCGATACGGTCGGAAAGACTCATCGCCTCCCCCTGATCATGGGTGATATAGAGAAAGGTGATCCCCACCTCGTCATGGATGCTGTCGAGCTCGATCAACATGCGTTGGCGGAGCTTCAAATCCAATGCCGCCAGCGGTTCATCCAACAGGAGCAGTTGGGGCTTATTCACCAGTGCGCGTGCGATCGCGACCCGCTGTTTCTGTCCACCGCTTATCATGTGCGGTTTCTTGTGGGCATGGTCCCCCAACTCCATGAGTTCGATCATTTCGCCCACTTCTTTGCGGATCTCCTGCGAGGGTTTGCGGGACATGCGCAACCCGAACGCGATATTCTCCCAAACTGTCATGTGAGGGAACAAAGCATAGTTCTGAAACACGGTGTTCACAGCCCGTTTGTTTGCCGGGAGCCGGGTGATGTCCTGCCCGTTGAGCAGCACGGAACCGCTGTCTGGCATTTGAAAACCCGCGAGTATACGCAGAAGCGTGGTCTTGCCGCATCCACTCGGTCCCAACAGAGAAAACACCTCACCCTGTTTGAGGGACAGGCTCACATTGTTGACTGCCACGAGATCGTCGAAGCGCTTGCTGACGTTCTGTAACTCGATGAAATCGCCCATCTTCGTGTTCCCAGATTCCGGAATTGCCCGGACGGGCAATACCACTCCACATGCCCTGATCGAATCCGTTCACTTCCAAATCACCCGAAACATAAACGCGAATCCCCATTCAAATGCAACGCTTTCGTACAAGATATTGACGACGGGAATGTGCCGGAAAAGGGCTGACTCTCGCGGAAAGAAGGCTTCCCACGGAAGGAGAGAACCCCCATCAACAAACCCGCTCCACCTCAACCCAACGCAAGCCACACCTCCAGATTCCAGAGTGGGATGGCAAATAACTGCCGTGTTTGCCGCGCATCACCGATTTGAGCCGGACGCAGCACAATTGGATTGCATCCTCACAGGATTTCAAATTCGCTCCACGGCTGTCTGCTTCGTTCTGTCACCCCCGACATCAATCGGTTTCTTATTGGCAAATGGAATGAACGAAACAGCAGCGATCGCAGGTGAGCAAACATCCGCGTGGAGAAGCTTTAAAGGCGACTCCTGGTGGAACGAAATCAACGTCCGTGATTTCATCCAGAACAACTACACCGCATACAAAGGTGATGAGTCCTTTCTGGTGGGTCCGACAGAACGCACCAGCGAGCTGTGGCAAAAAGTGCAAGCCCTCCTGCAACAGGAGCTCGATGCAGGGGGCGTTCTGGATGCCGACACCAAAGTTGTCAGCGGCATTGCCTCGCACGATGCGGGTTACATCGACCGGGACCTGGAGCAGATTGTCGGGCTTCAGACCGACAAGCCCCTCAAGCGTGCCCTGATGCCCTACGGCGGGCTTAGGGTGGCGGTCAAGGCCCTCGAAGCTCATGGGCGGAAGATCGACCCGGATACACTCGAGATCTTCACAAAACACCGCAAGACACACAACGACGGGGTTTTCGACGGTTACACGGAAGATATCCGCAAGGCGCGCAATGCCGGCATCATCACCGGGCTTCCGGATGGATATGGTCGTGGGCGCGTGATCGGAGACTACCGCCGCGCCGCTCTCTATGGGGTCGACCGGCTCATTCAGGACAAGATGAGCCAGATCCAGGAGAGCGACACTGAAGGTTTCAGCGAGGAGTGGATTCGGGAGCGGGAAGAACTCAACGAGCAGGTTCGCGCCCTCAAGGATCTCAAGGTCATGGCAAAACGCTATGGCTTCGACATCTCCCGCCCGGCCCTCAACGGGCGCGAGGCACTCCAGTGGACCTACTTCGCCTACCTTGCCTCCGTCAAGGAACACAATGGAGCGGCAGTTTCGCTTGGGCGGATCAGCACATTTCTGGATGTGTACTTCGAGCGGGATTTTGCCGAGGGCACCCTCACGGAACCGGAAGCACAGGAACTGATCGACCATCTGGTCATGAAACTGCGGATGGTGCGCTTTATCCGGACACCCGACTACGATGCATTGTTCTCCGGCGATCCAACATGGGTGACCGAAAGCCTCGGTGGCATGGGTGAGGACGGACGCACCCTGGTCACCAAAAACAGTTTCCGTTTCCTGCATACGCTGAGCAACCTCGGACCCGCACCAGAGCCCAACCTGACTGTGCTCTGGGGCGAACGGCTGCCCGACGGGTTCAAGCGCTATTGCGCAAAGGTATCCATCCAAACCAGCTCCATCCAGTATGAGAATGACGACTTGATGCGTCCCTACTGGGGCGACGACTACGGGATCGCCTGCTGCGTTTCCGCCATGCGGATCGGCAAGCAGATGCAGTTCTTCGGCGCACGCGCCAACCTCGCCAAAGCCCTGCTCTATGCTATCAACGGGGGACGCGACGAGCTCACAGGCGAGCAGATCGCTCCGAAAATGGAGCCCTTCCGCGGCGACTACCTTGAATACAAGGATCTGATCAAGCGTTTCGACAAGATGATGGACTGGCTCGCCGCCACTTATGTGAAGGCGCTCAACATCATCCACTTCATGCATGACAAATATGCTTATGAGCGCATCGTCATGGCCTTGCACGACCGCACTATCCTGCGCACGCTGGCGTGTGGCATCGCAGGGTTGTCGGTTGTCACGGACTCGATTTCGGCCGTGAAAAACGCACGGGTCAGGGTCATCCGCAACGCCGATGGGCTCGCGGTGGACTACGAGGTCGAAGGCACCTACACCGCCTTCGGCAACAACGATCCGGAAGTGGACGCCATCGCCGCCGGTCTGGTGGAGCAGTTCATGGACAAGATCCGCACGCAGCCCACCTACCGCAACGCGCTTCCGACCCAATCCATACTCACCATCACCTCCAACGTGGTCTATGGAAAAAAGACCGGAAGCACACCCGATGGCCGGAAATATGGTGAGCCTTTTGCCCCCGGCGCAAACCCCATGCACGGACGTGATACAAAAGGTGCTGTGGCATCGATGGCCTCCGTCGCAAAACTGCCCTACGCCCATAGTCAGGACGGGATTTCCTATACGTTTTCGATCATTCCACGGGCATTGGGCAAGGATGATGAGGACCGCATCTCCAACATCGTCTCGTTGCTCGATGGCTATTTCTCGGAAGGGGGACACCACATCAACGTCAATGTCTTCGCCCGCCGCATGCTTCGCGATGCCATGGAGCATCCGGAGAACTATCCGCAACTCACGGTCCGGGTGTCCGGATACGCCGTCAACTTCATCCGGCTGACACGTGAGCAACAGCTCGACGTGATCAACCGCACCTTCCACGACGGAGTCTGATCCGACCGCAATCCGACAGACCATGCTCGTTGAATCCTACGACGACCTGATGCAAGGGGATCCCTCACCCGAGTGTGAGGGCTTCCTGCATTCGGTCGAAACCTGTGGAACCGTGGATGGTCCCGGCATTCGATTTGTGCTCTTCACCACGGGATGTCCCCTGCGTTGCCTGTATTGCCACAACCCTGACTCCCAGCGCCTCAAAGCCGGGAGAAAGGTCACTGCCGGTGAGATGGTTGAGCAGATCCGTCGATACCGGCCCTTCATCAAAAACGGTGGTCTGACCATCAGCGGGGGCGAGCCACTGGCCCAGCAGCGCTTCATTGAGTCGGTCTTCCGGGATGTGAAACGGATGGGACTGCACACCGCACTGGATACCTCGGGTTGTTTCGGAACCCGTATCCGG
>JAQVLM010000151.1 GCA_028704125.1 Opitutales bacterium | reverse complement strand
CATCGGGGATATTGAAGGTCGGAGAAAAGGTGCTGTTGAACCGTTGCGCCACGTCCCGACACAGCTCCAGGTGCTGGCGCTGATCTTCTCCCACCGGCACCGCATGGGCATTGTAGAGCAGGATATCGGCCGCCATCAGCACAGGGTAATACAGCAAACCGGAGTTCACCGATGCCTGAGCCTTCGCACCTTCATGCGCAAAACGAAGCTCTCCATCCGCATCATCCTTCACCGCAAATCCCAAACGGGCCGCCTTTTCCTTGAACTGCGTCATCCGTTGCAGCTCCCCGATCGGAGTCAAACAACCCAATACCCAGGCCAACTCGGCATGCCCCACCACATGCGACTGCACAAACAGTGCGCTCTTCGCAGGGTCCAACCCACATGCTATATACTGCGCGAGGCACGAATACGTGGCCTTCCTCAAGTCGGCCGGCTCACGACGGATCGTGATCGCGTGCATATCCACGATGCCGAAGTAGCACTCGTAGTCATCCTGCATCGTCGCCCAATTCTTCACCGCGCCGATGTAATTACCGAGGGACAACACCCCGGTAGGTTGCGCACAAGTCAGAATGACACGTTTTTCTTCGCTCACGATGAATGAATTTTTGAATGGTTCGACGATCTGCCGCCCGGAGCCGAGCTCCCCTGCCTGCGGCATGCTATCCCCCCATCCATCCCGCATCCGGCCCTCCTGACAAGCCTTTTTTGCAACCGTCCCACACAGCTTTGTCGCATTCTCTGTCAAAATGCCTTGCATCTGGCGCGTCGAGAGAGAAAAATACCGAACCTAATCCAAGCACTGAAGCGTACAGATCACCCATCCGGCTCAGGTCGGGGCTTGCGGTAATCGTTTTTTTGCTTCAACATTTCAAGTCATACCATCAGAACCATCGTGGCCACGCAGAATTTATCCCCGGAAGAAATCGAAGCAATCAAGGAATCCATGCGCCGGTGTTCACCACAGACCATCGACTCCGCGATCCAATATCGCTCGACCAAAGATGCCAGCCTGGTTCCTGCCATCGTCACTGGAATCATTGAACGTTTTCTCGAGCCGGAAGCGCGCACCCTCCTCAAGGAAAAAGGAGATGATGTCCGCATCTTTGACGACCTCGGAGTGGATTCCCTGACCATGCTTGAAATCGTGATGTTGGTTGAAGACATCATTCAGATCACCATGGACAACGATGACCTGAAAGACCTCCGCACCATCAACGACATCCGCTCCTACATCGCGCGCAAAGTTCCAGCCGCCTGATTCTCGTTTCCGGAAGCATATCCGTCTTCCAAACCACTCCCTCATAATAATGGGAGCATACGTGTTTGTTCCTGCTTACAGTTTCTCCATGCTTTGGAGAACCCCTCAACCCTTCGGTTGTGGGCCCCTCTCTGCGCTATCTCCTGTATTTTTGAACATGTTCCTCCCTCCAAAGGACCTCTTCCGGATGGGGTGAGTTCTGCCATCGTCTTATGCCCCGGGATCGCGATCCGCGCAGACGTGAAAGATCGAAAACTTATCGCAGAAGGAACCCTCTGTTACGCGGAGTCCCGGAACAGAGAATTCGGGTGCTGACAAAAGTCTTACAAAGTGCTTACTGAGACCTGACCCATTTCCGTTCAGGATGCGCTAGATTAAGGGTAACAATAACCTATGTCACCCATATGAAACAACATCCATTCCAATCCATCCATGCACTCGCATGCCGACTCCTTGCCCTAATCCTGGCAGGAGCCTCCACGCTGTTCGCTGGCGAAATCCAGTCATTGAAGCTCGGTATCGACTCGGAAAGTGCCTACTTACCCGACTACGAATCCAACGTGACCTACCTGAAGGTTGACTTGGATGCCTTGAAAAAGCCCTCCGAAAACCGGGTTCCGCTCAACATTGCCTTGGTCATCGACAAATCCGGTTCAATGCAGGGCCAAAAACTCGAAGATGCGAAAAACAGTGCCATTCTGTTTGTCGAAAGACTGTCTCCGGATGATATCGTGTCGGTGGTCACTTACAGTTCCTCGGTCCAGGTCCTCATTCCGGCCACCAAGGTGTCCGACCGCGAAAGCCTCATCCGGAGAATCCGCCAGATCCAAAGCGATGGAAACACCGCCCTGTTTGCCGGCGTGAGCAAGGGAGCCGCGGAGGTCCGCAAATTCGCTGAAGAGAACCGGATCAACCGGATCATCCTGCTGTCGGACGGGCTGGCCAACGTCGGCCCAAGCACACCGGGCGAACTCGGACAGCTGGGGCGCTCCCTCATGAAAGAGGGCATGTCGGTCTCCACGATGGGCATCGGCTACGGATACAACGAGGATCTCATGGCACGCCTCGCCTACAACAGCGATGGCAACCATCTATTCGTCGAAGACTCCGAGCAGCTTGCACAGGTCTTTGAGCAGGAGCTCAATGAGCTGTTTGGCATACACGCGAAAAGCATTCGCCTCACCATCCGCTGCAGCGATGACCTCAAAATATTGCGCATACTCGGGCAGGACGGCGAGATCCGCGGGCAACAGGCCGATGTTTACCTGAATCAGGTATCGGCCGGTCAAAACAAATACGTTCTGGTCGAAGTGCAGAATCTGCTGAATAAGGGATCTCTGGAGGCCATGACCGAGGTCGACCTCGAATACTATGATCCGGTGTCCGCACGCACCTTCAAAGACTCCCGGCAACTGACCATCACCCGCACTTCCGATCGGGACAAGGTAGCGGAGTCCATCCGGCCATCCGTCGTCGAAGCCGCCACAATCCAGCTCGCCGCGATCAACACCGAGGAGGCCATCAAACTCAGGGATGAAGGACAAATCGAACTCGCCCGGAAAAAGTTCGAGGCCAATGCGACACTCTATGAACAAGCCCTTCAATACGTGGACTCCGATACCGTCGTCAAAGGGGCAGCCGCCAATCGCTCAGATGCCGAGTCCGTCAGTGACGACAGCAACTGGGCCCGCAACCGCAAGCAACTCCGCGAGGAACAGATCTACCTGCAGAAAAGCCAGGAGAATGTATCTTCTTCCAACCGCTACAAAAAGAAGTAGCGCTTTCCAATCCTGAATGGCTACCAGCAGCCTCCAACCCCATCTCTCTTGAAAAAAACCCTCATCCTGGCGTTTCTGCTCATCATCATACTGCCGATCCTGCTGCTGGTATGGATCGGCTGGATCAGCATCCGCGGTGAGCAGGAACGTTTCACCGATAAGATCAACGTGATCCAGCAGGAAAGGCTGCTGGATCACGTTGAGAAAATGGAACTCTGGAGAGCCGATCTGGAAAACAGACTCGCGTCATGGCTCACCTCACTTCAATCGCACCCGATCGACCAATGGCACACCATGTGCCACGAAAACCGCTTTGCGCTACGGGTTTTCAGCCTGACACGCAATGGACACTGGGAGTTCCCCAATCCACAGATGGACCCATTGACGGAGGCCGACTCCCTGTTCATGCAACAATTCCGCGAATACCTACCGCTCATGTTTTCTCCGTCCGACAACGCCGATACTCCGTCCCAAACCCACGGATGGATCACCTGGTATGAGGGACCCGGGCCTCAATGGGCCTTCTGGACACGCAACTCCGACGGTTCCACCTACGGAATGATCCTCGACCGCTCCGCGTTACTGGCCGAAATCATCTCGCGACTTCCGGACGAGTCCAGAACCGTAAACATGGACAAATTGATATCTCGATACGCTGAACCTGCGGGGGAAACCTTCGCCCTCGTCAGCGAGGACGGGCAAACCCTCTATCAATGGGGATCCATGATATCGCCCGAACATGATCCATTGATCCGCATCGGGATCCCGCTTCTCCCACCCTTTGCGATGTGGAAATTCGAAATCCGCAGCCACGGCCCGGATCAAGCACATCTCATGCTGCAACCCCAGATCCTGGCCCTGCTCGCGGGCTTGCTCCTGACAGCAGGATGCGTGATCCTGATCGGCGTTTACCTCTTCTGGTTTTCCCGCCGGGAGTTTATGCTAGCCCGTCAGCGGGTCAGCTTCGTCAATCAGGTATCGCATGAACTCAAGACTCCCCTGACCAACATCCAACTCTACAGCGAGCTCATGGAGGACGAAGTGGAAGAAGGACCCGCCCACTCGCACCTCAGCATCATCCAGGAGGAATGCGGCAAGCTGAGCCGCATGGTCCAGAACGTCCTGACCTTCGCCCGACAGCAAAAACAAACCCTTCGGCTCCACCCGCGCGAGGTGGTGCCGTCTGTGATCATTCAGCAATGCGTCGAGGCCCACCGCATCGGACTCGAGCGCAGGGGCATCCAGGTGACCTGCAAAAATGAAGCCGGCCAACCTCAGGTTCT
This sequence comes from Opitutales bacterium, assembly GCA_028704125.1. Lineage (GTDB taxonomy): Bacteria > Verrucomicrobiota > Verrucomicrobiia > Opitutales > JAFGAQ01 > JAFGAQ01. The sequence goes on along the minus strand of JAQVLM010000151.1, from coordinate 3,088 downwards.
GGATCCGGATGTGCTTTGCCAAATCATCGGCAACCTGCTCAGCAACGCCGAAAAATACGCTTCTGGAGCCCCAATGCTGATATCCGCGCATCAGGACCAGAACACCCTCCATGTGAATGTTCACGATGGCGGCCCGGGAATCCCGAAGACCCACGCAGGCAAGGTATTCGAGCCTTTTGTCCGCCTGGAGAATCGCATCACCGAGGGCGTCAGCGGAGCGGGTATCGGTTTGTCCATTGCCCGCGACTTGGCCCGCCTTCACGGCGGAGATCTGCTGCTGATTCCGGAACCATCCGGAGCGCATTTCCATCTCACCCTTAGCTCCAATCCGTCATGAAGATTCTCATCGTCGAAGACGACACCTACACCCGGGAAGGACTTGCCGAAATCCTGAGACGGGAGGGCTTCGAAACCATCCTTGCAGCCGATGGCAATCAGGGAATGGAAGCATTCTCAGCAGAGACACCGGCTCTTATCTGCCTCGATGTCATGATGCCTGGCAAAAGCGGATTCGACCTCTGCCGGGACATCCGGAAGGCGAATGCACAAGTGCCGATTATCTTTATCACCGCAAAGTCCGAGGAAATCGATACCGTCGTCGGGCTCGAGCTGGGTGCGGATGACTACATCACCAAACCCTTCGGAAAGCAGGAAGTGCTCGCAAGGATACGGGCCCTGCTGCGCCGCAGCATTCTCAGCAACAACCGGGATTCCAAATCCTACCGTTTCATCATGAAGGATCTGGAGGTGGTTCCGGACGAAATGCGAGCCTACCGGAATGGAACCGCGATCGATCTGGGGCCGCGCGACATTGCCATTCTGGAGCATCTTTTCCAGAACCGGGGACGGGTCGTTGATCGCGATAGCCTCTTTGATGTGGCATGGGGACTGAACTACCAACCCAACAGCCGCAGTCTGGATCAGCACATATCCCAATTGCGCAAACGCATCGAAATCGATCCACATCAACCCGGAATCATCAAAACCGTCCACGGTGCCGGCTATCGGTTTGAGTGATCCGGCGGTCTAAGGAACCCCCGTCTTCCAAACAAGCCTGAGTGCAATCATTGCGGAAAACGCCATTCCCGCGATTTGGTCATATCCTCGCTCCCGCCTCACCTGGAAGCGCTGTCAGAACCTGAAGACTCCCGCTGCGCCCGTTCCACACAAGCCCGGCATCGCCCAAAATAGATCACTTCATGGCCTTCAATCACAAAATCCTGAAGCTTGGGATACACGATCGCCGGCTCCTCAACGGGCAAATCAAAGACCTTGCGACACTCACGGCAGATCAGATGCGGCCGACTTCCCCGACTATCCACCACTTCGTATCGCACCGGCTGCCCAGGGTAATCGATTCCCATGATCTCCCGGCTGTCGAGCAGATCCCGGATATGACGATATACCGTCCGAAGACCCAACTTCGGATAGTGAACCCGGGCCAACTCATATATCTCCGGAGGGGTCAACGGTCGGCTGGATTCCCGGATCACCCGCATGAGGGCTTCTCGCTGTCTGGTGTTGCGGATCATAACCGGCAATCAGTGGATCATGTTTTTCCCACCAGGTCAAAACAACAAAGAACGCGAGGGCACGGATACACGCATCCGCCCCCTCGCGCTCACACCCATCAGCAGAAAATCCACCAACGATCAAAACTCGATGTCCACGCCTCCAAAAATCCCGAGCCCACCCGTACAGTACCCGTAGACTTCCTCATAGGTTTCATCGAGGAGGTTTTGCACCCGGCCCCATACATCCAAACCGTCCTTGATCCGGTAACGGGCCGCCACATCAACCGTCACATACGAATCGGTCGGTCCGCTCCACGTCTCCCGGTCCCCTACATGCAGCGCGCTTACGGCCACATGCAAAGCCTCACTCAGGAAGGACTTGTCCACCAGAAGGCTCAACTGGTTCTCGGGCGAATGAAACAACCGATCGTCATCGACCTTTTTCCGCTCAGCGTCCGCGTGCGAATACGCAACGCGCACACTCATGTTATCCATGCAATTCCACTGAACAAAGCTTTCCACTCCCTGACTGGCCCAATCCACGTTTGCGTAGCTGTAAGTCGAGCGCATGAACTCGATCCGGTCCTCCATCAGAACATCAAACCAGGTCACACCCCAGTTCAGGCATCCATCCATGAGGCTGTGTTCAAACCCGACGTCGTAGCTCCGGCCTTCTTCCGGCACCAAGTCCGGGTTTCCCCATGTGCCAAACAACTGCGCGATCTCCGGCGCGTCAAACGCGATACCGTAGCTGCCCTTCACGCGAAACCCGGTATCCGCAAGCTCGTAAGAGAAAGACCCGCGCCAGGTCGTTTCACTTCCATATGCGCTGCTGTCGTCGTAGCGTCCCGCAACTGTGAGGTGGAGCGATTCAACCGGGGCCACAATGTTTTCCACAAACGCAGAACTGGACTCCATCGAATAGTCGCCCAGCCGGTCTTCAGACTTCTTCCACTCCAATCCGGCCACCACACGCCAGGCATCGCTCAGCCTGACCTCATTGATCCAGTCCAGTTTCAAAAGCCTCGATTCATCCCTGCGGTCACCGAAGGAATCGATTGCCCGGTTTTCCACTTGATGGTATCCAACAGCCAAAGAGCTCTCAACTCCTTCCATCGGACGCAACCGCAGCTCCGACTTCAGCATTCCCTGCTCACTTGTCGAAACGTTCTCGCGCTGCGCAACCGTCCATGGGTCGGGAATACCCGGATCATACTCGGACTTCGACTTGACGTAGTTCCCGATCAGGATCAGATCCGCATAATCGGTAAGCACAATCTCGGATTTCCCCATCAGGCTCTGGTTGCGATACAGATCGTCATCCGCCCACTCCGCACCCCATGCCGGATTCTGCGACGAAAATCCCCCGGCATCATAGTAGGCCGCGTTCACGAAGACGTTGTATCGCTCCGTCGCATCCGACATCGTCACGTAACCGTGCATCGTCCGGTGCGACCCATAGGATGCTCCCGCCCGGCCCATGTAACCGAGATCCTCACCCTTTCGGGTCGTGATGCTGATCACCCCGGTCAATGCGTTGGCCCCATACAGTGCGCTCTGCGCCCCCCTCAAGA
>JAQVLM010000150.1 GCA_028704125.1 Opitutales bacterium | reverse complement strand
CGACTGATCCGCATCCTTGGGCCCATCCTCCCAACGTTTCAGTCCGGCCAGATACACCCGGCCCAAGGGACTATCCGATTTTTCGCAGAATTCCACCGCGGCGCTGACGTCTGCTCCCGTGCTTTTATCGAGCGTATCTTCCATTTCCTTTTCCAACTGGGCGGGAAGGAGCGTCTTGAAACTCACGCTGAACATTCGCTCAAAGGTAATCGCTATCGCAAGCACGGAACAAAGTGCGAGTGGAATCATCACCACCCCCCCCTTCATGAGCAGAGAAATAAGGGAATCCGACCGGGCCGTCTCCCGAACAGCTTCAATTTCCTGTCCTGCAAGAGACGTGGCCATGGCAGCAAAGCCGGCTACCAATATCCATCGTATCATCCAATCGTATCTGCGGATTCTGTTAGCAATCATCTTAGTGTGGGTAAACGGGTTCTGATAAATACTCGAAAAAACAATGTGGTCAGGATTCGGATGGCGTACGGTTTCCCAATCCCTTGAGCAGCTCGTCCGCGAAAATCGCTTCATCCGTGCCCGGGAACTTCAAGATCACTTCCTTGTAGCGGTCACCGGCCTCGCGAATACGGCCCTGCTGATCCAATACCCGGCCGATTTCAAGCAGCGCGCGCGCACTCCAAACCGGGAAGGCATAATTCACATCGACTAGGACCAACTCCCGGACCGCCTGATCAGGCTCGCCCATCTTGACCAAGCACTGCCCGATCTGGAACTGGCTCCGGGCTGACAGCTCATCCCGCTTGCCGCTCCTTAGCACCATACGGTAGTTGGCGATTGCCTGTTCATGCTTCGAGAGGTTTTCCTGTGCCCATCCGAGCCACATCTGACAACGCCTCACAAACTCTGAATCCCCGTATTCTTCCAGGAACATGGCAAATACCGTCTCGGCAGGCTGCCATTGACTGAGATAACAATGAGTCTCGCCTTGCCGCAGCATTGCCTGCTGTTTCAAACGCGCCTCGGTTGCGGACTTCACCGCACGCTCAAAGAGAGGCAACGCATCCTTGTATTCCTTGCGGGCCAATCGCACCTCGCCCGCCTGATACGACGAAATGGCGGTGAAGGTCGTTTCCGGAAAATCACGAAGCAACATTTCGAAAGTCTCCGCAGCCGCCAGATCCTGACCACGCCCCAATAGGCACCAGGCCATGCGATGAATGATCTTCTCCCTTAAGTCCACATCGAGGGGACCCGCCAACAGCACATCCAAACGCGCAATGGACGCATCGAATAACCCTTCATCATACTCGATTTCAGCGAGTTCAAACTGGGCACGACGCGCCAGCTCGTGATCCGGATACTGCTTTAGCATATCCTCATAACGCGCCTTTGCGGCCTCACGCCGTTGCAGCCCCTGATGACACCAAGCCAATTCGTAGAGCGAACGCGCCGCCAAATCCTTGTCCTGACTGCGGTTCAGGATATTCTGGTAAACGGGAATCGCTTCCGAAAAACGTTCCATCAACACCAGCGTCCTCCCGAAATAGAAAGAGGCCTGATCGAAACGCTTGTCGTTCGGATAATAGTCCATGAAATGCTTGAACGCGATTTGCGCATTAGAAGTCTGCCCAAGGTCCAGATAGAGCAGCGCCTTCTTATACTGCGAATCCGCCGCCAGATCATGATCCGGGAAATCGCGTGAGACCTTTTCGAAATGGGCAATCGCATTCAGCGAATCCTTTGCATTGAGCGCTATCCACCCCAGATAGTATTCGGACTGCGCGAAAAACGGGGACTGGGCATGCTCGCTGCTCACCCGCTCAAAATACGCTTTCGAGCCTTCGTAGTCTCCTGAGTTGTAGACGATCCGGCCGAGTTCGGCCAATGCCTGCGCGATGTGCGGACTGGTCGAATTGTCGCGCACAAGCACCTCGAGAACCATGCGGGCTGTCGCAAGATCACGCTTCGATTCATAGGCTTGTGCCAGTTTGATCTGGGCGATGTCGGCATTCGTCCGCAGGCTGTTCTGCTTGATGAATCGCTCGAGGGATTCAATTGCGCTGTCCCAACGTTCCAAGTTGAAATACGTCAACCCCTCGATGTAATCGATCTGCTCAAAAAAGTCCCCTTTGATGGTCCCTTCACTCCTGAGCTTCCCGATCTCCGCGAGCGCATCAGGCCAACGCTTCTGAGCCACCATGATCTGAATGATGCGGTAGCGGGCCTCGTCCGTATACCGGGTGCGATTCTCCCAGGGAATAAACTGCTGATACGCCCGGATCGCCTCATCATACCGATCCAGAAAAAACACATTCTCGGCACGCATGAAGGCAACATCCCGATAGGCCGGATCATCCGAATACTCGCGGATAAACTCGTCGCATACCTTCAAGCTTTCCTCATGCTTCGAACTTTTCATCAGGCAATACGCCCGAAGCCGCAAAGCCTGGGATGTCAGGCTGTTTTTCTCAAACTCATTCACCACCCGCTCGAAAATCTGAATGGCCTCCTCATACTGCTCCACCCCCATCAGCGAAACCCCGTATTCGAATACAAAATGAACCGCATTCGGATCCGCCGCGAATTTCCTCAAAGCGGGCCTGAGCACATCCAGAGCCTGCTTGTAGTTGGACTGACGCAGAAAGGTCTTCGCAAGCCACAGGGTCGCCTCGGAAGCAACCGGCCCCACGTTTGTGAGTTCACCAAACACCGACTGCGCCTTCGCAAAATCATCCCGCTCAAGATGGGATCGGCCCAGATAAATCCCGGATTCGTTGAAATACTCGCTCTCGGGATACAGCAAACGCAGATCCTCGAAATCCGCCGCAGCCCGGTCATACTGCTTCTGGCTGAAGCGGATAAACGCCAACCGGAACAACGCATTGGATGCGAAATCGCCCTTGATCTCACGCGCCACTATCTCATGGTTGCGGGCAGCCACATCCAGTTGCCCCGTCTCCCGCTGACACTCAGCCAACAGAAACACCGCATGCTCATAGAATGGCGTGTTCTTGTGATACAGTTTGATGTTCTCAAGAACCTCGGTAGCAGCCGGATACTGCTGAAGCTCATAGTGCCCAAAGGCTTGCTGGAACAACACCCTGGGTAAATACTGGCCCTTCGGAACGATCTTCACAAACTCCTGAGAATAGTCGATCACCCCCTGCCATTTCCGCTGTTGGAACAACGCTTCCACCAGACCAACAAGGCTGATCTCGAGCGGATCCGCATCCTGCACCGCTGTCGCGGACAATTCCGGCGCTTCCTGATAGTTTCCCCCCATCCCGGGGAGATCCAGAAACAGGCGTTCCTTTCCACGGTTCACGCTCCAAAGAAAGGCTTCCTCTGCCTGTGCCGGCTTCCCAAGCATCAACAGACACTGCCCCCAAAGATTATAGACCTGCTCCTTCCGCGGTGCATCCCGCTCCCGGGCCAAGGCCCCCAAAAGCGGCTCCGCTTCCTGAAAGCGCTTCATTTCATACAACGACAACGCTAGACCAAAACGGGCATGCAGGTGCTTTTCGTGCTTCGGATACTTCGCGATAAAGGCTTTGTATTCGTCAACCGCCAACTGATACAGGTTTTTGTTGTACAGGGCATTCGCAGCATAGTAGCTTTCCATTGCCGGATCGTTCGACTGCGCACCAAGCGGTGCAGCCATACTTACAATCCATGCGGTAAACAGAACGAGGAAGAAAGGCCTGGATGATGTCATGGTCTTCAGAATGCACAATACGTTTCAGTCAACCGGGTCCGACCCTGTCCGCAGGCATGGATGCCCGCGTTGACCAACCGAATAAGGATACCGTGACGATTCATTCGCACGCGACACCCCCAAGTCAAGTGATATCACGCCTCACGGCATACTCCGTCAGCAATTTAGGATACCCGGAGACAAAATTGGTTCAATCCAGACGGAAAACAATAGTCAAATATAATCTTTACAATAAGCAGCCAGTTTTTCGGATGCCCGAAAGCGGTGACTGATCCCGTTTTTGACTTCATCGCTCATTTCTCCCCAAGTCTCGCTGAACCCCTCCGGAACAAACAACGGATCGTATCCAAACCCGCCATCTCCCTTTTCTTCAGTCGCAAGGCTGCCCTCACAGGTGCCCTCGAAATACACTGGCTGAGAACCGGGAACCAACAAACACAGCACACAGATGAATCGGGCCCGTCGCCGTTCCCCCATCGCTCCCGTCATGCGTTCCAGCAACAACGCACGGTTATCGGCATCCTCCGCATCCGGACCGGCATAGCGGGCGGAATGCACCCCGGGCTCACCACCCAGATACGGCACTTCCAAGCCACTGTCATCCGAAAGCACCGCAATCGATTGCCCCATGGAGGCCAGCTTCTCAGACAAAGCGAGCGCCTTGATCAGTGCATTCGCACGGAAATGTCCGCCATCTTCCTCGCAATACGGCATACCACCGACTCCGCCGGCCGGGATCACCTTGGCGTCCACACCGAGTGAGTGCAGGATCTCTTCCAGTTCCTTCACCTTTCCGGCGTTGGAACTCGCCAACACGATCCGATCGAAAACTCCGGCTCCATCCGGAGCCCCACTTTGAGCACCAGATCCTTCACTCATGTCCGGATCGATCCGTTGGACCAGCTGTTGTAGACACGCTGAGTGAACCGCATATACTTCAAGCCATCGTCAAAACTGGTCAGTTTCACCGGGTTACCGTTGCGAATACTGTCCACAAAGTCCTCTTCCACCTTCCAGCCCCTGCGGGTCTGCCTGGGCACATCAATCGGCATTTCATAGTCCCGACCCAAACGCGCAAAAAAGATGTAGAACTCCAGGAAATCGATCCGCAGACTTCCGTCCGTTCCATGGATCCGGATCTCGGACACCGGCAGCCCCGCGTCCACCCCGCTCATGTTCATCGTCAAACGCGTTCCCTGTTCAAAACGGCCCACCACACTCACCGAGTCGGGAATCCGCACCTCCTTGAACTTCTGCGTGATTTTGTCCTGCCGATACTGCGTAAAGACTTCCGCATCCGCGATAATCCACTCCATTTCATGGGGAAACCAACGTTGAATCATCTCGTAGTATATTCCGAGTTGAAGCACGTTGCAGCCGCTTAAATCCATATCCTGGCGCCATGTCATGGGGCTATCCCCGTCCATGTTGACCCGCGAATTCACAGTCACTGCAATCTCCCGCACCTCGCCAAGCTCCTGCTTCTCGAGTGTATTGGCGATCACGGTGTCAAAATCGAGCGACATCGGAGCCGGCACCAATTGAGAAACCAGCTCAGGATGCTGCTTTGCCTCGCTGACCATCTCCTGGGCATCCGTCAGGTTCATCCCCATTCTCGCCTCACAGAGCACATGCTTGCCGGCCTGTAGCGCAGCGACGGTGGCTTCGCAATGCAACATCGGCCAAGTCCCGATGCACACCGCATCAATCTTGGGATCTTCGACCACCTCCCGCCAGTTTTCCACTACCCGGGGAATACCAAAATCCTCAGCTACAGCACGGGAACTCGCCGCACGCCGGTTGCACACCACCGCGCACTCCACGCCGGGTATCGCCTTGAAACCAGGCAAATGCTTGGTTCGCGTATTGGTTCCCGCACCAATGAATCCGACCCGAATCTTCTTTTCCATATGACTCCTTGGCGAAAAACCTAAAGGCATTTTTCCAAACAGCCAACTCTTTTATGGATCATCCCGACAATCCGACCATGCAAAGCATCCTTTTCCGGAAGCCAATCCGGCGGATTAACGCCTGGCACGCATCGCGATCTCGGCCTCACGCATTTCGGTGCGCTCTTTCAGCGTCTCCCTCTTGTCGTGGAGCTTCTTACCGGTGCACACCCCGATCTCCACTTTCACCAAACCATGCTTCAGATACATCCGGGTCGGGATGAGCGTCCGCCCACCAGCCTCCACTGCTCCCAGAATCCGACGGATTTCCGCCTTGTTCAGCAGCAGTTTTCGGGGCCTCACCGGATTGTGATTCGCCCACGTCCCGAACGCATACTCGCTGATATGGGAATGATACAGGACCACCTCCCCCTTCTCAACCCGGGCGAAGGCCTCGTTGATCTGCGCCTTGCCCATGCGAACCGACTTAACCTCGGTCCCGGTCAGCACAATACCCGCTTCGTACCGCTCGTGGATGATATACTGATGCGACGCCTTGGCATTTCGAATCTCGGAAAACCGATCTTCCTTGCGCTTCGCTGACATCCGAAATCCCCCAGAGGAAGAAACCCGTTCCTACAAAACCCTGCTCTAATCCACAGCAGGCAACTCAACGCTTGTCGTCGAAATTGTAGAGCTGATAGGTTATCTTGCCCTCGATAATCTCGCGCAACGCGACATCCTCCGGGTTCAGCTTCTCCAAAGACTCGACCAGCGCCGGGCTTCCATGCTTCAACTGTTTAACACGGCGCGAAACAACGTTGATCAGGATGTTAGGATCACTGATCACCTTCTGAGCTTCCTTTAGGTATTCGTCTTTCAATTTGCGGAAAAATTGAGGATAATGCTTTTCAGATCAACGCGCGCATTTTGCGAACCGTCTTTCTGAAGTGAAACAAAACAAGATACGCGCCCGGATTCAGGATTCAACAAAAAAATCACTGCCATGATCGCCATCGGATGGACGACCCTCGCCAACGAAACAGACGCCCTGAATCTCGCCCAAGCCTTGGTTGAAAAACGATGGGTGATTTGCGCTCAGATATCCGGACCCATTCAGAGCATTTACAGATGGAAGGACGGCATCGAACGAAGCACCGAATACCGTCTAACGCTGAAGTTCATGGTGGATCGACTGCAATCCCTTGAGAGTAAGCTGCAATCAATGCATCCATACGAAATCCCCCAATGGATATGGTGTCCGGCTGGAGGGGTATCCGATTCCTACCTCGAATGGGCTCAAAGCGTCTCCTGATCAACCAACGGTCCTCAGCAACAATCCACTCTGCAAAGGCCACTTAGTCTACCCGGCGGTTTTCAGGCTCATACTCTATCTTAGTATGCAGGCAACAGCTTCCCCGATTTCAGTGGCATCTCTGAGTCTCAACGCTCCGCCACAACCGAACGGCGACCGGGAAAGCCCAGACGATCCATGCTACGTCACCTGGGCGCCAATACCGCTTCACTTCTCCTTTACCGGCCGGAAGAAGGAATCACAACCCACTCTGAGAGAAATCATCAACTATTGCCTATCTTGGCACAGCCCCACTGCATGCCCTGAATCCGAAATCCCCGCCCACCGCCATTATCACAAAATGGAATGACATATGGGCTTACTGTTCTAACACCTCCACCCATTCAATCACGCCAGAGGGGACACACGGAGGTTGCGGATCACCCGCAGCTCACCCCAGTCCGCCCCTTTCATTTTGGCGCTACCGGCCTTGCGTTGCTCCGGAAACCACTCCCCGTAGTCGGCTTGGAGTTGTTTGAGGAACTCTGCACTACCCAGG
>JAQVLM010000149.1 GCA_028704125.1 Opitutales bacterium | reverse complement strand
CGATGATATTCGTAGCGGAAATCGTGAGATTTCCGACTCCCGGGATCCCGGATTGGAAAAAGAATCTTAGCCACAAAGTTCCCATGGGCCTCATCGCTCTTCCGTAGCGGGACGCGTGAGCGTTCCGAACCCGCGTTGTTGTATTGAAAGAAGAAGAGGATCTCACGCAGAGACCCGGAGACACCAAGGATGCGTTCCTATGATGAGAATGGGATGCCGGAATTCGTGCCGGAGGTATCCGTGCCGGTGTGGAGAAGCCGTGGACTCAAGGAAACCCCTCGGGATTTGACTCCCGAGTCGGTTGAAGGGAGTAAATAACGGGCAATCCCCGATTTCGATACTGATCTTGGCACCGATGAGGAGGGACGTGGTTCCAGTCCTTGTTCTGCGTGTGTGCTGCGTTGGATTGCCTGACTGGTAATTCCTTTTCATTCGGCCGTCGGAACGGCGTTATTCCGATGTTGGATAAGCGATGGGTTATTCAACCGCTAACAACGGGTGTTTCGTTTGGCCCAATCCGGTCGTTATTTCTGTTTATTGCGCAATTTGGCCATGTTGTGGCGGAAATCGCCGGGTGTTTCATTTTGAGAATCCGGTTGTTTCAGGATGAAGCACCTGAGGGGATGTGACGGCTACTAGCCGATATCCGGTTATGGGGCTTTTGGCCGAAAGGCCTGTATTTATGAGGACATTCGGAGTCGCTTGGCGAAAGGCTCAGTTACTTCGGATGACCCTATGATGTGCCGGAATCGCACTGTGTGAGTGCAAGTTGGCACGGAATATGGATACAAGGGGTTCAGGAAACGATCATGGATATAGAAAGACCCGATTTGTATAAGAAAAAACGCCGCCGCCTTTGGATGGTCTCAGTCAGTTCCATTTCGGTGCTTGCGGCGTTGGGAGTGTATGTGCTGACGCTGGGTAATCCGGTTCCGCGGGTGCGGAAGGATCAGATCTGGGTGGGCTCGGTCAAGCACGGGGACATGCTGCGAAATGTGCGTGGTCTGGGGCGCCTGGTTCCTCAGGACATGCGCTGGATCACCTCGAGAACATCCGGAAGGGTGGAAGAGAAGTTGGTGCAATCAGGGGCAGCCGTGGAGCCGGAGACCGTCATTCTGCGGCTATCGAATCCTGAGCTCGAACAGCAGTATCTGAATGCGCAGCTTGAGTTGAAAGCGGCGGAGGCTGAGTTGACCAGCACACGGGTGCGTTTGCAGAGTGATCTCTTGTCCATGAAGAGCGCCTATGTGCAGCTTCAGGAGCAGACGGAAATGGCGCTGCTTGAGCAGGAAATCAACAATCAATTGTTTGCGGACGGGCTGGTTTCGGATCTGGTGCGCAAGCGTTCGGAATTGAGTGCACACCACCTGCAGTCGCGGGTGAAGATGGAAGCCGAGCGGTTGGCTTTTCAGGAGCAATCGATGGAACCGCAGTTGGCGACGCAACAGACGCAGGTGGACCGGGCGAAGGCCAGATTGGATCTGCTTGGGGTGCAGGTGGACGCATTGGTTGTCCGGGCGGGGTATCGTGGCGTGGTGCAGCGTCTGGAACTGGAGCAGGGAATGCAAGTGGCGGAGGGACAGGAGATCGCGCTGGTATCGGATCCGTCGCGCCTGAAAGGGGTGAACGAGATCCAGGAAAGCCAGGCACGTGAGATTTCGGTTGGGCAGAGCGCGCTGGTGGACACCCGCACCTCGGGTGAGGTGGCGGCCACGGTGGCCCGCATCGACCCGAATGTCGAGAGGGGCATTGTGAAAGTGGATGTCGTGTTTGCGAATGGATTGCCGGATGGGTGCAGGGCGGATCAAACCATCCAGGGGACCATCGAGCTGCAGCGTTTGGAGGGTGTTATGTATGTGGACCGTCCCAGCGTCGTGAAAGAAAACACCCAAACCTCGGTCTTCGTGTTGTCGGCCGACGGAAGCAGGGCGGAGCGTGTTCCGGCAGAGTTCGGGCGCTCATCTGTGACCCTTATTGAAGTTATCAGCGGGTTGAAGAACGGAGACCGGATCGTGTTGTCGGACACATCTAAGTGGGATAATGCCAAGGCCATCGCGATCCGCTGATAAGAGCCAGATTTTGTTAAACAATTATACCAACCTCAGGAAAGGAAATTTGAAATTATGATAGCAACACTCGCACAAGAAGCTCCGGATGTCGTCGCAGTATCCCGGACCGGAAAACCCATTATTCAACTGGAGGATGTATCGAAGGTCTTCCTCACCGATCGCCTCGAAACCCGGGCGCTCAACGGAATTTTTCTGAACGTAAACGACGGGGACTTCCTTTCGATTTCGGGTCCGTCCGGCTGTGGCAAATCCACTTTGCTCTCCATTATCGGTTTGCTGGATCGTTGCTCGAGTGGCCGATACATTCTGGACGGCAACGAAGTGCAAGGCATGAAGGGGAAGAAGCGGGCGGAGTTGCGCAACCGGACCATCGGGTTTGTGTTTCAGAACTTCAACCTGATCGGTGAAATGAGCGTTTACGAGAACGTTGAGTTGCCGCTGGTGTATCGCAATGTGCCACATGCAGAGCGCAGAGTCATGGTTCGGGAGGCCCTTCAACGGGTGCAGATGGATCATCGCGAAAACCATCTCCCCAGTCAGCTTTCGGGTGGGCAGCAGCAGCGCGTTGCGGTGGCACGAGCTCTCGCCGGTAAGCCCAAGCTGCTCCTTGCGGATGAACCGACCGGGAACCTTGACTCGAAGAACGGCGAGGCAGTGATGGAGCTGTTGGGCGAGCTCCACCAGCAGGGATCCACAGTGTGTATTGTTACCCACAACGAGCATTATAACACATTGGTCAAGCGGGTGGTTTACCTGTTCGATGGACGGGTTGTAGACGAGAAGACCAACATCTGAAACTTGCGTCATGAAGAGCTACCTGAGCCATTTTGGATTCGCATTCCGGATAATGGGAAAGACGCCTCTGGCGACTGCCCTGTCGGTTGTCGTTTTGGCAGTCAGCATCGCATTGGTCTCTGTCATGTTCAACATGATTGAGTCGGTGGTGTTGAGCGATTTGCCCTACGAAAGGGGCGATAAACTGATGCGGATCATGCGGGAGAACCCCGAGAACGAGTTCGCGGATTCGGGATTTCCATTCAATTCATTCCATCTTCTCGAGGAACAGCAGAAGGTCTTTGACGGCATCATTGGAATCTTCAATGACACCGTCAACCTCCAGACCGGCATGCGTCATGGGCAGGAGTTGGGAGCGTATGTGAGCCATGATTTTTGCGACACACTCGGTGTGCATCCGATTATGGGGAGGACCTTCACAGCGGACGACGCGCGGGCGGAGTCCCCTCCGGTCGTGTTGATATCCCATGCCGCGTGGCAGGACTATTTTGGCGCGGATCCGGACGTGATTGGCAAAAGCTTCATGACGGATGGGCTTTGGCGCACCATCATTGGTGTTATGCCTGAGCGATTTGATTTCCCATACGTGAATGAACTCTGGCTGCCGCTCAACACGGACACCCTGGCGGCATCGACGGGATGGGCCACGGCAGTCATGGTGCTGGGTAGGGTTGCAGAAGGTGTGAGCATCCCTACGGCAAAGGCTCAGCTTCAGGAAGCTTTTGACTCGATCCGGAAGAGCCTGCCGGTCGAGAATGAAGGCTACACGATCGCAGAGTTCGAGCCCTTCAAGGATTCTATCGTGGATAGCCCCACGCGCATGATATTTTACGCGATGGCGATATGTGCGGTCCTTGTCCTTTTCATGGGGTGTGCGATTGTGTCCAATCTTATTACGGTGCGCAGCGTGAAACGCAGCAGTGAACTAGCCATCCGGAGCGCACTGGGAGCCAGTCGCAAGCAGATTGTGATGCAGATGATGTTTGAATCGGCCATAACCAGCGTGATCTCGCTTGTGCTGGGATGGCTCCTAATGGAGTGGTACATGAATGCGGTTTTGCACGATCTCTTTGTGCAGCTCAATGCGCCCGCCTGGATGTGGAGTGAATCCTACGGAGTGGCGCATTTGGTGTTCGTGATCGGCGTTCTCATTCTTGTAACCACCGTTTCCACCCTTATACCCGCGCTCAGAGCTTCCCGCACGAGTTTGAATGATCTGCTGAAGGATTCCTCGCGAACCGGTTCCTCACTCAAGATGAGTGTATTGGGTCGTGTGTTGATCATCTTCCAGATTGCCGCAGCATGCGCCGTGGTGACTGGAGCGGCGATTGTGGCGTATTTCCTCCACGACGTGAATTCCCAGCAGACAGACTATGATCCCGATCAGTTCCTGTATGCTTCAATTGGATTGGACAGCCACACGCATGGTGAGGCTTCGAGTCGCGTGGCCTTGATGCGCAACCTCAAGCGGGCATTGGAGTCGAATCAGGAAGTCGCCGGGGTAACCTACTCCTCTCAGTTTTTTGGGTTCGGAGGAGTCAATGCATTGAGGGATCCCCAAGTCGATTACCCTTCTCCCGACGCCTATCCGAAGTTCTACAAGTGGGTCGTAGCGCCGGGGTATTTTGAAGTGATGGGTATTCCGATGCTTGCGGGCCGGGAGTTCAATGATTTTGACGACACCGAGCACCCGCGGGTGGTGGTGATAACCGATGTCCTGGCTCGCCAGTTGTTCGGCGATGAGGACCCGCTGGGCAAACAGCTCATCTACGGCGATGACGTTACCAATCCGCTCACAGTGGTGGGAGTTTGCGGGGACGTGTTTCAGTCGGATCGCGACCGGGACAAGCGGACTGGTTTCATGATTAGTGCGTATCAGGAAGTGTGGATGGACCTTGGGCTCAACGTTAAGATGACAGAGGACCCCCGTTCCTTCGAATCCAAGCTGATCCAAACGGTGGGCTCGATTGATTCGCGGGCCACCGTCACCGGGGTATCAACCCTGCGTGAGCGCTTGGAGTCATTTCAACTGGGCCTGAGGTTCTTTTTCGTGCTCTTTGTCACATTTGGTATCGGAGCCTTGGTGATGGCGGCAGTCGGGCTCTACGGGGTGGTGTCGTTCTCGGTGAGTCAGCGGATCCGCGAGATCGGAATCCGGCTGGCCTTGGGTGCGTCACCGGGGCAGATGGTGATGCATGTATTCCGGCAGGGTTTGGGAAACATGGCGATTGGCGTTCTGCTTGGGGCGTTGGCTGCTTATGCGCTCCGGTATCTCTTGGCGGTGGTTTTGAACCCCCTCTATGAAAGTGCCTGGGTATACCTTGGGGTTTTGCTGGGTATCGTCGCGGTATCCTGCCTCGCGATTCTGGTGCCGGCTGTGAGAGGTGGAACCACCGATCCGGCGGATGCGCTCAGGATCGATTGATTTAGGGGCGGTTACGCAAGGAAAGTTAGGGTTTCGTATGGCTTGCGGGCCGCTTCAATGAGTCGTGATCGGGAGGCAGGAATTCTGGGTCCTGCCTCCCCCTCGGCGCGAAAGAACGGATAGATTTACGAAGATGGAAAACAATATGTGGAGTGAGCGTGCGACACTGTCGGGATATGATTCTGCGGCGACTTGGTCGCGTGGATGGCATGGCGAAGTCGCCCGACCGGTCTTCCCGACGTACGTCGGTCGAATGGCTGTGGCATTTGTGGGCTGTTTGTTGATCGCTGGACTTAGTGTAGTATGTGCAGAACCAGTGAGTGCCCCGCTTGAAGCTCCGTCAACAATCTCCATCGAGGATGCGGTTGTGCTTGCACTCAAGCGCAACCACACGGTTCGGATCGGCGAGGTGGAGGTTCGCAAGGCTGAGGAGGCGGTGGCGACGGCGTCCGAGCCCTTTGAGCTCACCGCATCCTTAAACGGCGAAACCTTCCGCTCCAAGCAGACCGGACCATCCGACTACCCTTATTCGGTTGAAGGAAACCGCCAAACCGCCACTTTGAGCAAGCAGTTCACCACAGGGACCGCTGTGGAGCTCAGTGCCGAGTCCACCGCCTACGATGGGGTGCCGGGCGATGATCATTATGCCTCGGTTGGAGTCGGGCTGTCCCAAAGCCTGTTGCGCAACCGGGGATTCGCTGCAAACCGTGCTCCGATCCGGGTCGCTCAGCGGCGGGTGGACTACAGTCGCGAAGCTTTCCGGCAGCTGCTCATCGATACCTTGAGCGATACCCATTACGCGTACTTCGATGCTATTCTCGCGGAGGAAAACCTAAGGGTTGCCCAGGAGAGTCTCGCCTTGTCCCGCCAACTTCACGAAGAGAACCGGCGGCGATCGCAGGTCGGGTCAATTGCGCCTTCGGATCTTCTTCAGGCTGAAGCGGAAGTCGCACTCCGGGAAGAGCGGGTTTATCAGGCTGAAGGAGATCTTGTCGCCGCCCGAAACCGCCTGAAGCGGATGCTCTCCGATCAGATGGAAGGCTTGGTCGAGTGGGACTTTTCTCTCGCTTCATTGCCTGCGCCCGAGTCGAGAATCATGGATCTTCGCGGCGAGTATGATGTGGCCTGTCGTGAAAGGCCGGACTACCGGCAGGCAGTCATCTCCCTCGACATAGCCGACATTGAACGGATCCGGGAGGAAAATGCAACTCTTCCGGCGCTTGATTTGTATGCCAGGATGAGCTTCAATGGCCAGTCGTCTGATATTGGCGGTGGTCTGTCGGATAGCTTCGACGACACTTCCCCGAATTACGCTGTCGGATTGAAGTTGAACCGGTCGATTCGAAACCGATCGGCAGATGCCCGGGCCGCGATAGCTGGTCTTGAGCGGACGCGGATGCGCATGACCCTTTCTCAGCTTGAGCAGTCCATTCTTTTGGACCTGGATTCCGCCATCGCCAGGATCTCATCCAACTGGAAACGCCTGGAGAGTGCACGTAACAGCCGGGTTTTGGCGGAGCGGAGCCTTGAAGCCGAACAGAAGCGTTACCAGACCGGCACCTCATCGACCTTTGTGCTCATCCGTCTTCAGACCGACTTGGTCAACGCCCGTATCCGCGAGCTGGTCACCGGCAACGAATACCGCAAGTCGTTGATTGAGCTTGACCGGCAGACGGGCCGTATTCTGAGCGATTGGAACATCGAGATGTAGAACAACCATGCTTCCGCATCCTATTGGTTCTCTGTGGAGGATGGACTTTTGATGAAATATGAAGGGGTGGATAGTGAAAAAAGAAAAGAGGCTTTGCATCGCATCGCCCAAGAGCTATTCTGATGTGTCTCAATTCTCGCGGGTTAGGTGCCATGGTCTTTTTTTTGAGGTCATGAGACGAGATGAAGGCATTGTTTTGGATTGTTGAAAAGGGATTCGGTGGAGGCAGGCACGATTATGATTTGGGTAATGTCGAGCGAGCAGCAGTAAAGCAGCGCTGCGCAATAGAGCGAGATTGGCGAGGAGCATTGTCTTGCGGGAACGTGAACGGTCCTCTCCCATGAGTGCATCACAGACCCAGTGATTACGGATCTCCACGCCTGCCCAGTGGCCTCGAATCCATTGATCCCATTGCTGGTGATGTGCGGAGCT